>JAJTBQ010000037.1 GCA_021286835.1 Thiomonas sp. | reverse complement strand
GTGCCCAGGCTGGCGCTGAGGTTGATCTGCGGATACAGATTGGAGATCGCCACCCCGTATTGCGCCGTCGCCGCATGCAGCAAGGCCTGGCTGGCGCGAATGTCAGGCCGCTGCTGCACCAGCGCCGAGGGCACGACCACGGGCAGCGTCTGCGGCAGCGCGAAATCCGCCAGGGTGAAACGCGGCACGTCGGCCGCGCCGGGCTCCTTGCCGAGCAAGACCGCCAGCAGATGATCGGTCTGCTCGAGCTTGTTGCGCAGCGGTGGCACGCTGGCGCGCGTCTGCTCCACCTGGGTTTGCAGCGTCAGCACATCGGTACGGGCGGCGGCGCCGAGGGCGAATCGCTTGCGGGCGATGTCGAGCTGGTTCTGCTGCGCCTTCAGAATGGCCTCGGTGGCTTCGATCTGGGCGCCGAGCTGGGCCTGGGTGAACGCGGCGGTGACCACATTGCCCGCCAGGGTCAGCCTTGCGCCTTCGAGCTGGAACTGCTGATAGTGCGCCTGCGCCGCCAGGGCTTCGAGGGCACGGCGATTGCCGCCGAACAGGTCGAAGTCGTAGCCCACCGCGATGCCCGCGTTGTAGAGGTTGTAAGTGAAGGTCTTGTCACCGCTCTGCCCGGAGCTCGCCGCATTCGCCTGATTGCGGCTGGCACCGAGCTTCGCATTGACCGTGGGATACAGCGTGGAACCGGCCTGAGCCTCATAAGTCTGCTGGGCTTGCCGCAGCGTGGCTTCAGCCGCGGCCAGGGTCGGGCTGTTGTGCAGTGCCGCGTCCACCAGGCCATCGAGCTGCGGCGACCCATAGGCCCGCCACCAGTCGGGCGCGATGCGCTCGGCGGTCTGGAAGCGCTGCGCCTCGCCCAGAGCGCCGGGCGCCGATGCCGTCTGCGCCGGCAAGCCCTGGCGCGTGTATTGCGCTGCGGTGGGCGCCTTGGGCGTATGGAAATCGGGGCCGACCGTGGTGCAGCCCCCGAGCAGGGCGGCGCAGAGGGACAAGCACAAAACGCGAGGGGTCGCGGACAAATTCTGCATAGGGCGCGTTCCGGAAAGACGGAGGAGCAACAGGGAGGCAAACACAGCGTGCCGCCGGACGCCCGTCGCCTGCGGCGAGGTAGCGTCGTGCTGTGCGAAGGACGGCTGATTCTAGGAGGCGCCTCGGCATTCTGCTGATGACACACTCCCCCGATTGAACGGGACGAATGCAGTGCATGCTAGGTGAAGACAACATGGCCGGGTCGCTCTACTATGCCAATGAATATCGCAAATACGCCAATCCCTATGCCGTCCAACCTCGCCCCCACCCTCGCCTGCGAATGCAGCAAGGCCGAACTGCTGCAACGGATCAACCATCTCGAAGGCGCCGAACTGATCGCGGTGAACGTGCGCAATGAGCTGGCCATGGACCCTGAGACGCATTGCCATGCGCGCGGCACGCTGTTTCTGCTCACCGAGGGCCTGGTCATCGTGGAAACCGCCCAGGGCCGCCAGCTCTCGCCTTCACAGACCATCGGCTGGATGCCGCCGGGCGTGGCGCATGCGGTGCAGTCCTACGGTCCGACGGCCGGTTACGGCGCCTTCCTGACGCCGCAACTCTGCGGCGATCTGCCGGCCGAGCCGATCAGCTACCCGGTCAATCCGCTGGTCGCGCTGATCCTGCAGAAGGCGCTGAGCTGGCCGCACGATGTGCCGCTGGATCTCAGCCGTATGCGGCTGCTGCTGGTGCTGCTCGACGAATTGCGGCAGTCTCCAGCCCGCCCCCTGCAGCTGCCCTGGCCGCAGGATGCACGGCTGCTGAGCATCGCCCGCGCGCTGCTGGAGCAGATTTCCAGCGCACGCACCCTTGAACAGTGGGCGCGTTGGGCGGACATCAGCCCGCGTTCGCTGAGTCGAAAATTCGTCGCGGAAACGGGCTTGAGCTTCGCTCAGTGGCGTCAGTGGGCGCGACTGACCCAGGCGCTGGAATGGCTGGCGACCGGCCGCGCCGTCAAGGACGTCGCGCTGTCGTTGGGCTATGACAGCGTCAGCGCCTTCATCAAGACCTTCCGCCAGGCGCTGGGCACGACGCCATCGGCCTACTTCCAGACTCAGCGCAACCGGCAAGAGATGCCCCTGTCTTCGGCCGCCGAACCGGCCACCACACTCGAATGAAACGCAGGCCGCAACAAGCCTGGCCATCGCGGCATACCCTTCTGACCATTCGATCTTTGGATTCGCCCGGCGAGGTGAGTAGGCTGGGCCTGTTGACGCTGCCCCAACCCCACACAGGAGACCCCCATGAAATTCGAAACGCTTGCCGTCCACGCCGGCTATAAACCCGACCCGGTCACCCGCGCGGTGGCCGTGCCCATTTATCAGACGGTGTCGTACGCGTTCGACAACACCCAGCATGGCGCCGATCTGTTCGACCTGAAGGTTGCCGGCAATATCTACACCCGCATCATGAACCCGACCAACGACGTGCTGGAGCAGCGCGTCGCGGCCCTCGAAGGCGGCGTCGCGGCGCTGACGGTGGCCTCGGGCATGGCGGCCATCACCGCGGCCATTCAAACGCTGGCCGAAGCCGGCGACAACATCGTCTCCAGCAGCCGCCTGTATGGGGGCACCTACAACCTGTTCGCCCACACCTTCCCGCGTCAGGGACTGGAGGTGCGCTTTGCCGATCCGCGCGACCCCGACAGCTTTGCCCGGCTGATCGACCACCGCACCCGCGCGGTGTTCTGCGAAACCATCGGCAATCCGCTGGGCAACGTGACCGACATCGGCGCCCTCGCCGCCGTGGCGCATGCGGCCGGGGTGCCGCTGATCGTGGACAACACGGTGCCCTCGCCCTACCTCTGCCGTCCGTTCGAGCACGGTGCGGACATCGTGGTGCACTCCTTGACCAAATACCTCGGCGGCCACGGCAACAGCGTGGGCGGCGCCATCGTCGATGCCGGCAAGTTCGACTGGGCCGCGCACCGCGACCGCTTCAAACTCCTGGTCGAGCCCGACGTGAGCTATCACGGCGTGAGCTACACCGAACAGTTCGGCGCCGCCGCATTCATCGCCCGCGCCCGCGTGGTGCCCTTGCGCAACATGGGCGCGGCGCTGTCGCCGCTCAACGCCTTCCTCATTCTTCAGGGCATCGAAACCCTGCCGCTGCGCATGGACCGGATCTGCGCCAACGCGCTGCACATCGCCACGCATCTGCAGAAGCACCCGCGCGTGGCCTGGGTGCGCTACGCCGGGCTGGTCGACCACCCCGATCACGACATCGCGCATCGGCTGATGCATGGCCGTGCTTCGGGCATTCTGAGCTTCGGGCTGAAGGGCGGCCGACAGGCTGGAGCGCGCCTTCAGGATGCGCTCCAGCTCTTTACGCGACTGGTCAACATCGGCGACTGCAAGTCCCTCGCCTGCCACCCGGCCACGACCACCCATCGCCAGCTCAACCCACAAGAGCTGGAAGCGGCCGGGGTGAGCGAGGACATGGTGCGGTTGTCGATCGGCATCGAAAACGTGCATGATCTGATCGCCGATCTGGACCAGGCGCTGGAAGCCAGCGGCAGTTGAGCCGACTCGCGGCCCTCGGCTGTCGGCAACAAGGCGGCCTGATACGTTGAGCATGCACACACCATTCACCAAAACCACGGGAGAACTTCATGTCATCCATTCCTCCGCAGAACGCCACAACACCGGGAAAAGGCGTCTGGATTGCAGTCTTCGTCATGGGTGCGGTCATCGTGGCGCTATTGGCCGCGGTGCTCTACAAGCTCAGCGACAGTTCGGGCGGCAAACCCGAGGCCGCCGCCTCGGCGGTGACGGCCCCCACCAGCACGGCCCTGGCCTCGGCACCGCAGGTCGCGAGCGCTCCGTCCACCCAAACCCAGAGCACGGCGGCAGCGACAGTGCCAGCCGCCCAAACTGCCGAGAGCAAGAACACCGCGCCACCCTCGACCGCTCAAGCTCAGGCCGCGGCGCCCCAGCCCAAGCCCGTCGTGCGGCAGGCCCAAGCCTCCGGGCAATCCACGCCACAACAGTTTGCGCCCCAGCAGTTCGGAACGCAGACTGCGCCCGTCGCCCCGCAGCAGCCCGTCTGCAGCCATTGCGGCACGGTGGCCGCGGTCAACCCCGTCCAGGTGCATTCGCAGCAGAACAGCCCGGTCGGCGTGATCGCCGGGGGCATCGTCGGGGGTCTTCTGGGCAATCAGATCGGCGGGGGTGACGGGCGCAAGCTGGCCACGGTTGCCGGCGCGATTGGCGGCGGCTTCGCCGGCAACGAAATCGCCAAGCGCGTCGATTCGCAGACGGTGTACGACGTGCAGGTCCGCATGGACGACGGCCAGGTGCGCACCCTGCAACTCAAGGTCGCCCCGCCCGTGGGTCAGCGCGTGCAACTGGGCGCCGACGGCGGCCTGAACCCGATCCAGTGATCGCGATACAAAATTTCACACTGGAAAAACCCTCTGTTCATGGGGTGCCGCCACACTCCCCCGGCTGATTGACGGGAAAGATCGGGCGTTACAAAATGGACTGAACTTTTTGGAATCTCACCGAACAGAACTGGTGCTGCTGTGGTTCGAGCGCAAGCTCAATCCTGTGGCCCTCCAAGTTGCCCGGTAGTCTGCTCCTCAGACTCTCCCCCCGATCCGGGCATTTCCAGCCAGGTGCGCAACGCACCTGGCTTTTTTTTGTGCGCCTCACGGGCAAGCCTGCCACAAGCTCACGGCTGCGCGAGCGCGCGGCGCAGCTGCAAGGCTTCGGCAAGGTGGTTCAACGAGATCGACTGCGACCCGGCCAGATCGGCGATGGTGCGCGCCAGGCGCAGCACCCGGTGCGTCTGGCGCGACGATGCGCCCAGCCGCGTCATGGCCTGACTCAGAAACGCGCTGCTGGCCGCATCGAGCGTGCAATGCGCGTCCAGTTCGGCGCCCTGCAATTGGGCATTGCGCACCCCCTGTCTGGCGATCTGGATCTCGGCGGCGGCGGCCACGCGCGATGCGATCTGCGCACTGGTCTCGCCCTGCGGCAACTGCAGCAAGGTCTCCGGCGCGATGGCGCCGACCTCCACCTGGATGTCGATCCGGTCGAGCAAGGGCCCGGAAATGCGGCCCTGATACCGCGCGACCTGATCCGGCGTGCAGCGGCACGCCCGCGTGGCATGGCCCAGATACCCGCAGGGGCAGGGGTTCATCGCGGCGATGAGTTGGAACTGCGCCGGAAACTCCGCCTGCCGCGCCGCGCGGGAAATGTGTATGCGCCCGGTTTCCAGCGGCTCGCGCAGGCTTTCCAGCACCGCGCGATCGAATTCCGGGAGTTCATCGAGGAAAAGCAGATTGTGGGCCGCCAGGGAGATCTCGCCCGGCCGTATCGTGCCTGCGCCGCCCCCCACCAGCGCCACCGCTGATGCGGTGTGATGCGGGCTGCGGACGAAACGGCGCCCCCACTGCGCCGGGTCGAATCGCCCCACCAGACTGAGCACCGACGCGCTCTCCAGCGCCTGCTCGCGGGTCAGGGGCGGAAGCAGGCCGACGAAGCGCTGCGCCAGCATGGATTTGCCGCTGCCCGGCGGTCCCACCATGAGCACATGATGCCCTCCGGCCGCGGCGATCTCCAAGGCCCGCTTGGCTGCGCTGTGGCCGCGCACCTCGGCCATATCGGGTCCGTCGGCATGCGACGTCGCGGTGGCGACGGGCGTGACGCGCTGCGCGGCGCCATCCTGTTCGAGCAGATAGGCCACGACCTGTTGCAGATCGCGGGCGCCAAGAACCGTGGCCGCCTGCGCCAGCGCCGCTTCTTCAGCGCTTTGCTGTGGCAACACCAGCGTGAGGTCTTCGTCCGCATCCGGCCGCCGGGGGGCCAGTGCGCAGGCCATGGCCAGAGCGCCCCGCGTGGGGCGCAGCTCGCCGGTGAGCGACAACTCGCCGGCGAAGGTATGCCCTTGAAGCCGCTCGGCCGGAATCAGGCCCTGCGCCGCCAGCAGCCCAATGGCGATTGGCAGGTCAAAACGGCCCGACTCCTTGGGCAGATCGGCTGGCGCCAGATTGACGACGATGCGCTTGTTCGAGGGAAAGCCCAGTCCGCTGTTGATGAGGGCGCTGCGCACGCGGTCGCGCGCCTCCCGGACTTCGGCCTCGGGCAGTCCGACGATGGTGAAGCCGGGCAGACCGGGAGACAGATGCACTTCCACCGTGACCGGCGGCGCCTCCATGCCCAGCAAGGCCCGACTGGCGACCTGCGCCAGCGACATGCGCGCCGAATCAGCGCCAGGCGTCTTCGGGCGACGTGGGCGCCGCCTGCGCGCCGCCGTCCAGGCGTGCCTGCAATTCGCGCACCTGGGCTTCGAGCGTATCGATCTGCTGGCGCGCGGCCAGCAGCATGCGCTGCGTGGCGTCGAACTCCTCGCGCGTCACCAGGTCGAGCCGGCCGGCGGCGGAATGCGCCAGAGCCCGCAGGTTGCGCTGCGCATCGTGCAGCGGCGAACGCTCGATCAGGCGACCGATCTGGTCGAAAAACGCGGTATTGCGCTGGCGAAAGCTGTCATTCATGGCCGGGCTCCTGAAAATCTCTTGTGACGCATTGTGACCGATTTTGGCGCGACCACTTTTGCGCTGGGCGCAGATCCCGCCCAGCCGCCCCGGACACCGCCACCAGGCCCGCCCATGGCCGGGCCCGTTGCGGAGACGCTTCGGCCGGGTAAACCGCAGGATTGACGTATACGGAAGCCATTCTGATAATTCGCCCCTTCATCAGGGATTGCGGCGGGTTGCTGCAGGTTTCGTCCTTTTTGGGCGCAAAACTTGCTTTGGACCCGGACCGCCGTGTTGAAATCCAACCGTTCACAACCCACAAGGAAACTTCCATGAGAAAGTCCATTGCCGCACTCGCGCTGGGCGCGTCGCTTGCGGCCTTCAGCCTGCCCGCACTGGCCGCAAAGACCTTGGTGTACTGTTCAGAGGGCAACCCCAACGGCTTCCAGCCCGCGCTCTATACCGATGGCACCACTTTCGATGCCAGCTCGCGCACCATTTATGACCGTCTGGTCGAGTTCAAGCCCGGCAGCACCGAAATCGTGCCCGGACTGGCCACGTCGTGGGACGTGTCGGCCGACGGCAAAACCTACACCTTCCATCTGCGCAAGGGCGTGAAGTTCCAGACCAACTACGGCTTCACCCCCACCCGCGACTTCGACGCCGACGACGTGCTGTTCACCTTCAACCGCATGCTCGACAAGAACAATCCGTACCACATGGTCTCGGGCGGCACCTACGACTATTTCAACGGCATGGACATGCCCAAGATGATCAAGGAGATCAAGAAGGTCGACCCCTACACGGTGCAGTTCATCCTGAACATGCCCAACGCGCCCTTCCTCGCCAATATGGCGATGGACTTCGCCTCGATCGACTCGGCGCAGTACGCCGACAAGCTGGCCAAGGAAAACAAGAAGCAGGATCTGGACTTGAAACCCATCGGCACCGGCCCGTTCGAGCTCGTGGCCTATCAGCCTGATTCGATGATCCGCTACAAGGCCTTCGCGCAATACTGGCGCGGCAAGGCCGCCATCGACAACCTGGTGTTCGCCATCACGCCAAACGCCTCGGTCCGCTGGGCCAAGCTGCGCGCCGGCGAGTGCCAGATCATGGCCTATCCCAACCCGACCGACATCGCCGCGATGAAGGCCGACAAGGCCATCAAGGTCGAATCCAAGCCGGGCCTGAACGTCGGCTATCTGGCTTTCAATACCGAGAAGAAGCCGTTCGACAACCTCGATGTGCGCAAGGCCCTCTACATGGCCATCAACAAGAAGTCCATCGTCGATGCCATCTTCCAAGGCACCGGCACGGTGGCCGTCAACCCGATGCCGCCGACCATCTGGTCGTACAACAAGGCCATCAAGGACTACCCCTACGACCCGGCCGAGGCCAAGAAGCTGCTGGCCAAGGCCGGCTATCCCAATGGCTTCGAGACCGACCTCTGGGCCATGCCTGTTTCGCGCCCCTACAACCCGGACGCGCGCCGCATGGCGGTGATGATCCAGTCCGACTGGGCCAAGATCGGCGTGAAAGCCAAGATCGTGACCTACGAATGGGGTGAGTACCTCAAGCGCCTGGGCCAGGCCGAACACCAGACCGCGCTCATGGGCTGGACCGGCGACAACGGCGACCCTGACAACTTCCTCAACACCCTGCTGGGCTGCGCTGGCGTGCACACCACGCAGAACATCGCCGAATGGTGCTATCAGCCCTTCCAGAAGCTGACCACCGAAGCCCAGCAAACCAGCGACGTGGCCAAACGCACCAAGTTCTACGAGCAGGCGCAAGAGGTCTTCCATCAGCAGGTGCCCTGGGTGCCGATCGACTATTCGACCGACTTCATGCCCATGTCCACCAAGGTCCACGGCTACAAGATTCAGCCGACCGGGGTGCACGTGTTCTATGGCGTGAGCCTGCAGTAAGTCTCTTCCTCGGCAACCGGCCGGATCGCATGAGCCCTGCGCGGTTCGCGACGATCCGGCCGGTTGCCGTTCTGCTCAGCATGCCTCGCCTGATAGCCGACTCACCGCCCACCCGGCGGTAAGCGGCGCGGCGTGCCATGTCGCCTCTTTCGCAGGCCCCCCATGATTTCCTTTCTCCTCAAACGCCTGGCGCTGGTGATTCCCGCGCTGCTGGGCGTGAGTCTGCTCAGCTTCGCGCTCATCCACCTCATCCCCGGCGACCCGGTCACCATCATGGTCGGCGAGCGCGGGCTCACGCCGCAGCGCCATGCCGAAATGCTGCATCAGCTCGGGCTGGACAAGCCGTTGTGGCAGCAATTCCTCATGTACGACTGGAACGCGCTGCACGGCAACCTAGGCACCTCCATCTTCACCCGCACGCCGGTCATGCATGACTTTCTGCAGCGCTTTCCGGCCACGGTCGAGCTGTCGCTGGCGGCCATTCTGTTTGCCATCCTGATCGGTCTGCCCGCGGGCGTGCTGGCCGCCGTCAAACGCGGCAGCTGGATTGACCATACCGTGATGACCGCCAGCCTGACCGGCTACTCCATGCCCATCTTCTGGTGGGGACTGTTGCTGATTCTCTTGTTCTCGGTGCAACTGGGCTGGACGCCGGTGTCGGGGCGACTTTCGCCCGAGTTCTGGATCGCGCCGCATACCGGCTTCATGCTGATCGACACCCTCAAGGCCGGCGACTACGACGCCTTCAAAGACGCGCTCAAGCACCTCATCCTGCCAGCCATCGTGCTGGGCACCATTCCGCTGGCCGTGATCGCGCGCATGACCCGCTCGTCCATGCTGGAGGTGCTGGGCGAGGACTACGTGCGCACCGCTCGCGCCAAAGGCGCTTCGCCGTGGCGGGTGATTCTGGTGCATGCGCTGCGCAATGCGCTCATTCCGGTCGTCACCGTGACGGGGCTGCAGGTCGGGGTGATGCTGGCCGGTGCCATCCTGACCGAAACCATCTTCTCCTGGCCGGGCATCGGCCAGTGGATGGTGCAGGCGATCAACCAGCGCGACTATCCCGTGGTGCAGGGCGGCATCCTGCTGATCTCCAGCGTGATCATCGTGGTCAACCTGCTGGTGGATCTGACCTACGGTCTCATCAACCCGCGCATCCGCCACACGCGATGAACCGAAAGGACGCCGATATGCAAACCGATCCGCAGCGCGAACTCGCGCTGGACGCCGCGTCCGATGCTGCCGAAGGCCATGCCTTCGCTCATGTGGACACCCGACCGCCCCATCCCGCCGTCGAGGTCTGGCGCTATTTCCGCGAGAACAAGGGCGCCCTGCTGGGTCTGGCCGTCAGCGTGGCGCTGGTGCTCATCGCCCTCTTCGCGCCCATACTTGCCCCGCACTCCCCGATCAACCAGGACCAGACGGCGTTTCTGCAGCCGCCCGCCTGGCTGCCCGGCGGGAGCTGGACCTATCCGCTGGGCACCGACGCCGTCGGGCGTGACATTCTGTCGCGGCTGATCTACGGATCGCGCCTGTCGCTGTTCGTCGGCCTGCTGGTGGTCACGCTCTCGCTGGCCGTGGGCGTGGTGCTGGGCCTGGTGGCCGGGTTCTACCGCGGCTGGGTCGACGGGGTGGTGATGCGCCTGGTCGACATCATGCTGGCGGTGCCCAGCCTGCTGCTGGCCATCGCCATCGTCGCCATTCTGGGACCGAGCCTCACCAACGCCATCGTGGCGATCTCCATCGTCAACATTCCGTTCTACATCCGCCTGGCACGGGCTTCGGTCATTGCCGAGTCGAGCAAGGACTATGTGATGGCCTCCCGCGTGGCGGGCGCCGGGCCGTTGCGACTGATGTTCTCCACCTTGCTGCCCAACTGCACCGCGCCGCTGATCGTGCAGGCCACGCTGGGCTTCTCCAGCGCCATCCTCGACGCCGCGGCCCTGGGCTTTCTGGGCCTGGGCGCACAGCCGCCGACCCCTGAATGGGGCACCATGCTGGCCGACTCGATGCAGTTCGTGCAAAGCGCCTGGTGGGTGGTGACCTTTCCCGGTCTGGCCATTCTGATCACCGTGCTCGCCTTCAACCTGATGGGTGACGGCCTGCGCGATGCCCTGGACCCCAAACTCAAACGCTGATGACTGCCCTGCTCGACATTCAGAACCTGCGCGTCGAATTCGGCGCCGCAGACCAACCCTTCCGCGCGGTGGACGGCGTCAACCTCACCGTGCAGCCCGGCGAAGTGCTGGGCATCGTCGGCGAGTCCGGCTCGGGCAAGAGCGTCACCTCGCTCGCGCTCATGGGCCTGATCGCCTATCCCGGCCGCGTGAGTGCCGACCGCCTGATGTTCGATGGACAGGATCTGCTGGCTCTGCCGCCCAAGCGGCGCCGCGCCATCACGGGCGGTGACATCGCCATGATCTTCCAGGAGCCCATGACCAGCCTGAACCCCAGCTTCACCGTAGGCTGGCAGATCATGGAAGCGCTGAAGATCCACGAAGGCGGCAACGCCCGCGGTCGCCGCGAGCGGGCCACCGAGCTGCTGGCGCAAGTGGGCATTCCCGACCCGCGCCGCCGCCTCGACGCCTATCCGCATCAGCTCTCCGGCGGCATGAGCCAGCGGGTGATGATCGCCATGGCCATCGCCTGCAACCCCAAGCTGCTGATCGCCGACGAACCCACGACGGCGCTGGACGTGACCATCCAGGCGCAGATCATGGATCTGCTACTGCGACTACAGCAAGAGCGCGGCATGTCACTCATCCTCATCACCCACGATCTCGCCGTGGTGGCCGAAGCCGCGCACCGGGTTCAGGTGATGTACGCCGGCCAGGTGGTCGAAAGCGCCCGTGCCGACACCGTGTTCGACGCCCCCCGCCATCCCTACACCGAAGCACTGCTCGGCTCCCTGCCCGAGCGGGCGCAGGGGCAGCGGCGCCTCAACGCCCTGCCCGGCATGGTGCCGGGGCAGCACGACCGCCCCCGCGGCTGTCTGCTCAACCCGCGCTGCCCCTATGTGACCGAACGCTGCCGCACGACGCGCCCTGCGCTCGACGGCCCGGCCGAGCATCAGGTGCGCTGCTTCCATCCTCTTGCCTCGGCGGCGTCAGGCGCCGCCACCCTGGAGTCCGCATGACGACCGCGAACCCTTCCACCCCCGTCCTGAAGGCCGAAGACCTCAGCCGGCACTACGCCGTGCGCAACGGACTGTTCCGCCCCAAGGGCACCGTGCGCGCCCTGGCTGGCGTCTCGTTCAGTCTGCCGGCGGGCCGCACCCTGGCCGTGGTCGGCGAATCGGGCTGCGGCAAGTCCACCCTCGCGCGGCAAGTGACCTTCATCGAATCGCCCACCGCAGGCACCATCCAACTGGACGGCCAGCCCGTGGCCCTGCACGACCATGCCGCGCTCAAACAGGCGCGCACCCAGGTGCAGATCGTGTTCCAGAATCCCTACGGCTCGCTCAATCCCCGCAAGACCGTGCGCAGCACGCTCGAAGAGCCGCTCATCATCAACACCCGCATGACCACGGCCGAGCGCCGCGAACGGGTGGACTGGATGATGGCCAAGGTCGGCCTGCGTCCCGAGCACAGCGCCCGCTACCCGCATATGTTTTCCGGAGGTCAGCGCCAGCGCATCGCCATCGCCCGCGCGCTGATGCTCAACCCCCGCGTCGTCGTCGCCGACGAACCCGTCTCGGCACTCGACGTCTCGGTGCGCGCGCAGGTGCTCAACCTGCTCATGGACCTGGGCGAGGAATTCGGCGTGGCCTACCTGTTCATCTCCCATGACCTGTCGGTGGTCCGCCATATCTCCGACGAGGTGATGGTCATGTACCTCGGCCGCACGGTGGAGATCGGCCCGCGGGAAACCCTGCTCGACACCCCGCTGCACCCCTACACCCGCGCCCTCATCGCCGCCACGCCGCAAATCGAGGCGAGCCGTCGCCAGGTGCGGATACCCCTCAAGGGCGAGTTGCCCTCGCCGCTCAACCCGCCGTCGGGCTGCGCCTTCCACACCCGCTGCCCGCATGCGGTGGCCCGGTGCAAGGCCGAGGTGCCGCTGCTGCGCGCCGTGGCGGGACGCGAGGTGGCCTGCCATCTCGCCGAAAGCCTCGCCGCCGAGCCCGACACCCCCGCCTGAGGGCGAGGTTGGGAGGGGAGGCCGTTGCATGGCGCGGTCCGCGCCCCGTACCCACCTCTCGCCCCCCGATGGATCGGTCCTCTGCACCAGAACGTGAGCGTTCCCGGTGCACGGCCAGCTCGCGCGCATCCACACTGTCGTCCAAATCCGCGCGGCGCAACGTCATGGCGCCTCGTCATGGTGCGCACCCACCCTTTTTGCACCTTTTGAGTGCAATTTCGTGCCCGTCTGGCCGCGATCGTGGACCCGAACGGCGAGAGCGCCCCTTTGTAAAGCAGCGCCGACACTGGCATGAAACCTGCTGTAGACACCGGGCATTCAATCCAAGACGACTGAATCGTCAGCATGCTTCGAGGGGATGCACTGAAAACAAATCGATCGGCGTCGCTGCGTTGGGTGCGTGTCATCAAGCCCATCAAAGCATCTTGAACACACTCAATTCCGTCACAGGAAGGAGCAACACATGAAAATGATCACGGCCATCATCAAGCCGTTCAAGCTCGACGAGGTGCGCGAGTCCTTGTCGGGCATCGGGGTGACCGGCATCACGGTCACCGAAGTCAAGGGTTTTGGTCGGCAGAAAGGCCACACCGAGCTATACCGCGGCGCGGAATACGTGGTGGATTTCCTGCCCAAGGTGAAGATCGAGGCGGCCGTGCCGGAAGCCCTGGTCGAACGCACCATCGAAGCGATCGAAACCGCAGCCCGTACCGGCAAGATCGGCGACGGCAAGATCTTCGT
>JAJTBQ010000373.1 GCA_021286835.1 Thiomonas sp. | reverse complement strand
CGATTTTCACGCTGCGCGCGCCCGGCCCTTCGCCGATGAGAATGTCGATCTGGTAATCCTCCAGCGCCGGATACAGGATCTCCTCGACCACCGGCGAGAGACGGTGAATCTCGTCGATGAACAGCACGTCGTTGCGTTCGAGATTGGTCAGCAGCGCCGCCAGATCACCGGCGCGCTCTAACACCGGGCCGGAGGTCGAGCGCAGGTTCACCCCCATTTCCCGCGCCACGATGTGCGCCAGCGTGGTCTTGCCCAGTCCGGGCGGGCCGAACAGCAGCACATGGTCGAGTGCCTCGGCGCGCTTGCGTGCCGCGCCGATGAAGATGTCGAGCTGTTCGCGCACGCGGGCCTGACCGACGTAGTCGTCGAGCTGCTGCGGGCGCAGCGCGCGCTCGGCCACGGCCTCCTGCGGCGACTCGGCCGCGGCATCGATCACGCGCGCGGGACTGGCGGCAAAAGCATCAGGTTGAATGGGCACGGCGGATCCGACGAGTAACTGGGAATCCGCACAGCATAGACCATCGCCCGCACAGTCATCTCTTTGGCGGCGTGAGAAACACGCCGGGCCGCCCCAAGTGTTTCTCGCCCCCTGGGGGGATCACCCCCGCAGCAAGGCCTCCTCGGCCACGGACAGGGCATCGGGCAGGCCGGAGAGCACCACCGTATCGCCTTCCTGCAACAACAGGGTGGGTGCGGGCTTGAGCACCTGGCCATTGCCGCGACGCACCTGCGTGACACGCGCGCCCTCGCGGCTGACGACGCGCAGCATCTTGCCCACCGCGGCAGCCTCAGCGGTGAGGGTGACCGACTGCAGACGGGGCTGGTCGGCGTCCTCCAGCGAGGCGTCGTCGCTGCCGTGAAACCAGTCGCGCAGCAGCCCGTAGCGCTGTGCCCGCGCATGCCGCACGCGCTTGAGCACGCGCGGCAGCGGCACGCCCACCAGCGCCAGGGTGTGAGAAGCCAGCATCAGCGAGCCTTCGAGAATCTCGGGCACCACCTCGGCGGCGCCGGCCTGGCGCAGTTCCTCCAGCGGGCCGTCGTCCATGGTGCGCACCACCACCGGCACATGCGGAGCATGTTCTCTCAGCAGATGCAGGATGCGCAAAGCCGAGTGAGTCTCGACATAGGTGATGACCACCGCGCTGGCGCGTTGCAGGCCCGCCGCCTGCAGGGTGGCCAGACGGGTGGAATCGCCGTACACCACGTTCTGTCCGGCCGCCTTGGTCTGCGCCACGCGGTCGGGATCGAGGTCGAGCGCGACATGCGCGATGTGCTCGGTATCGAGCAGGCGCGCGAGGTTTTGCCCGCAGCGGCCGAAACCGCAGATGATGACGTGGTTCTGCGCCTTGATGGCGCTGCGCGCGATGTTGGTGAGCTGCAACGAGGCCAGCATCCAGTCGGCCGATGAAATCTTGAGCACGATGCGGTCGATGTACTGCCCCAGCAGCGGGGTGTAGAGCATGGAGATGACCATGGCCGCCAGCACCGGATTGAGCACCTCGGGCGGAATGAGCTTGTCCCCCGAGGCGATGTTGAGCAGCACGATGCCGAACTCCCCGGCCGGCGCCAGCCATAGCCCGACGCGCAGGCTCAGCCCCGGCGGCGTCTTGCGCAAGCGTTCGATGCCGAACACCAGTGCGGCCTTGATCATCGGCGGCAGCACGGCCAGCAGCAGCACCAGCCACCACTGCGCGAGCACCAAGCGCCAGTTCAGCAACATGCCGATGGTGATGAAGAACAAGCCCAGCAGCACGTCGCGGAAGGGGCGGATGTCGGCCTCCACCTGCGCGCGGTAGGGCGTTTCGGCGATCAACATGCCGGCCAGGAACGCGCCCAGCGCCATCGAAAGCCCGGCCATTTCGGTGATCCAGGCCAGTCCGAGCGTGAGCAGCAGCAGATTGAGCATGAACAACTCATCCGACCTGCGTCGCACCACGATGCGCAGCCAGGGCT
>JAJTBQ010000372.1 GCA_021286835.1 Thiomonas sp. | reverse complement strand
CCAGAAAGGGCGTGCGTCCGTCGGGATCGACCAGGGCCAGGTTGTCCACCTGCGCACCACCGTCATAGGCCACCCGCGGCACGCCGTGACTGCCCGGGCGAATCTTCACCGTGCCGTCCGCCGACGCCGTGCCACTGGTGAGCACAAGCCGCACATAGGGCGCCAGCAGGCCACCGAAAGGCGTCAGCGCGAGCTGCTGGAGCTGGACTTGCAGGGCGCCGCTCAGCGGCTGCGGGGCCACCTGCCCGCTGGCCTTGAACTGCCCGCCCTGTTTCAGCGCAAAACGCAGGTGCACCGGCACGGACTTGCGCAGATCCAGACTGAGGTTGCGGGCACCGGCCTGACCGCCGATCACCTCCAGCCTGATCGGCGCGGCCCCGGTGTGCTCGTCGATCTGGGCCGAGAAGTCGCGCAGGTCCAGGCTCTTGAGATGCACGTCCGGCGGTCTGGACGCGGGGCTGGCCGCGACCGGCTCGGCGCGCGCGGCGCCACCGGCCGCCGGCTGAAACGCCTGCGCCCAGTTCAAGCCGTCCGGGTTCAGCGCCACCAGCGCGTGCAAGCCGTCCACCTGCAGCGCACCGGCATGCACGCTCGGCATGCCCGCATCGCGAACGCTGATCTGGCTGGGATCGAGCTGCAGGCGCTTCCATCGGGCCAGGGTCTGACGCGCGCTGTCGAGTTGCATCGCACCGATCTGCAGCTTGAGATCCTTGGCCTGTGCCTGAACCGGGCGCCCCGCGGGCAGCGCCACCTGCGCCGCGGCATCGAGATTGAGGTCGCTCAGACGAAGTTGCAGGGGCGTTTTGAAGCTCTGATCGGTGTAGTCCAGCGCCTGCACCCGGGTCGCCACGCGCTGGATATCGACGGTCCAGGCGGGCGCGGCGGCCGGCGCCTGCGGGGTTGCAACGGCGCGCTGGCCCTCGGGCTGCGGCCGGTTCTGCGGCGCCCCGGCACTCAGCGCCTGAAGCAGATCGATCTGACCATTCGCCAGCCGTGCGAGCTGCACGCGCGCGGCATCGAGCTGGACGGCGCCCATCAGCAGGCGGTGCTGCCGCAGATCGGCCTGCACGGCGTTCACTTCGAGCGTGGGCAAGCTCAGCCACGGCGTGGACCGATCCTGCGTAGGCTGCAGCCGGGTGTCCTGCAGGATCATCTGGGGCAGTTGCACCGAAAGCCTGGCCAGGTCGGCCGAGCCGGGCTGGGTCTGCAGGCTGCCTGCCTGCATCGCGGCCTGGCCGATCTGCCCTTCGATGCCTTGCAGACGCAGCGGCCCGAAGCCCAACTGCTGGCGGCCCCAATTCAGTTGCGCGCCCTGCAGTTGCGCCGACTGCAGGCCCAGCCGCTCGGCGCCGGCGGCGGCGCTCAGCCCGTTCAGTGCCAGCGACCGCATCTGCGCGATGCGCTCGGAGCCGTCGATCTTGCCCTGTTCAAGCCGCAGATCCTGCCACTTCAGCTGAGCAGCCGCGGTCTTGGCCTCCAGGCCCTGGATCTGGGCGCCCAGATCATTGACCGCCCAATGCAGGCTCTCGTCGCCCAGCACCGCGCTGTAGGCGGCCTGCACGGAAGCGCGGCCTGCCATGATCTGCACATGATCGGACAAGCCGGGAATCGCCCGCGCCGCAGCCGCCAGATCCAGCCCAGTGAGCTCGGCCTGCCCGCCGGAGACCAGCGGATTGACACCGACGTAGCCCTTCCAGCGCAGCGTGGCCTTCTGCTCGGGCAACTGCAGGCTGATGGCGTATTGCCCTCTCGCCCTGGGCAGGGTGGAAAGGTCGTTGACCTGCACGTTCAACGGCGCCAGACGGGTGGCGTAGGGGTGAGGGCGATCGTCGTCGGCGTAGCGCACCATGCCGCCCGCGATCTGCAGCCGCTCAATCATCACACGCGGCAGGGTGTCGGACTTTTCGGCCGGTTGCGGGCCGCGCCGCAGGGCGCGAACCAGGCCATCCCAATTCATCGCGCCGCCCTTGGCAATCG
>JAJTBQ010000371.1 GCA_021286835.1 Thiomonas sp. | reverse complement strand
GCTGCATTACAACAAATCCCACAACGGGCGAGGGTGACCCCAAGAAGACAGCGCCGCGGGAGAAAGGTTCACGACGGGGCGGTGTGATGGCTCAGGCGGTTGAGGCGTCCGCCGCCGCCCATCGGATGACGCGTTCGTGGACATCCTTGGGAATGCGGGCGGGCCGCAAGGCGGCTGCGCTCACGCAGCCCACGCGCACGGTGGCTTCGCACAGCAATTGGGCAGGAGCGCCCTGCGCGTCGCATCGCCAGGCTTGTTGGATGACACTGAGGCTGGCCGTGCCGATATCACTCACCCGGAGCTGGATATGCAAGACATCGTCGAGCTTCGCGGGAGAGGCGTAGCGCAGGTTCACCTCGGCCACGACGAAGACCAGTCCGGCCTGCGCCGCCAGTTCGGACTGCGCCAGCCCGAGGCTGCGCAGCCATTCCGTGCGTGCGCGCTCGAAGAACTTGAGATAGTTGGCGTAATAGACGATGCCGCCGGCATCGGTGTCTTCCCAGTACACCCGCACGGGCCAATGGAAAACGGCCATGCAAGAAGGTTGCGACGAAGGCGAGGCCGTCGGGTTCATGCCTTCTCTGACGCGTCGCTGCGCGCGGATGGGTTCACCTTCGGACTGCCAATATTGATCATCTTGCCGTCGCGCCAGACATAGCAAGGCGTTCCGGTACGCAGCGCGAGCTCACGCGCGCTTTGGGCTGCGCGGCGCAGTGCAAGCTCGACTTTTTGCAGATCGGGGTCGACAGAAGGCGCGGTGCGTTTGGGTGGTGAGAGGGTCATGGGTTGTCCTCGCTGCTGATCAGTATGGGTAGATCTCCCGAGTTGTCATAAAGTGCCCAGGCGTTCACCAGGGGCTTGTAGAGCTTATGGAAATTCAGTGATCCGGCTGAAAAACGCCGTCGGATGACGGCTTCAGGGATGGCATGCCCACCTTGTGCCACACGTGCAGCCACGCGCTGTATCGCCATCTCCGCATTGGGCAAACTCAAGAACACCAGTTTGACGTGATAGCCCAACGCACGCCACTTTGGAATTTGTGCGGCATAGCCGCGCCCGCTGAGGGTGGTTTCCAAGGCAAAGCTTCGGCCGCCTTTCACCCGCAGGTCCATTTCTTCCAGCATCAGGCGCGCGGCGCGTCGGGCAGCCCTGTCGGGATCGAATGGGGATAAGCCCGAGGCAATGAGATCGGCATTGATGAAGTCGCGGTAATCCGCTTCAGGCAGGAAGACCTTTGCGAAGGTGGTTTTTCCAGCGCCATTGGGGCCCGCGATGAGCAGGATGCGTTGCTGCAGGTTCACTGGGCGACCTTCATGCCGCCTTGCGCTCCAGATAGCCCCTCAGGCGTTCGAGGGCTTCCTGCAGGTTGGCCAGGCTGTTGGCGTAGCTCAGGCGGAAGTAGCGTTGGGGCTCGGCGGTGCCGAAGTCTTTGCCGGGCACGAGCACCACGCCGGTGTCGCGCATCACATCGAAGCAGAAGTCCCAGCTGTCGGCGCTGTAGGCCGAGCAGTCGGCGTAGACATAGAAGGCGCCATCGGGCCGCACGGGCACGCGCAGGCCCAGCGCTTCAAGGCCCGGCACGATGAGGTCGCGCCTCTGCTTGAACTCGGCGCGGCGGCGTTCGTATTCCTTCAGGGTGTCGGCTTCGAAACAGGCCAGGGCGGCATGCTGGGCGACGCTGCTGGCGCAGATGAAGAGATTGCCGGCCATGCGCTCCAGCGGGGCGACGAGCGTGGGTGGCACGACCAGCCAGCCCAGCCGCCAGCCGGTCATCTGGAAGTATTTGGAGAAGCTGTTGACGGTGATGACGTCGTCGCCAGCGGCCAGCGCGGTCTGGCCATGAGTGGGCCCCCTGGGTCGGCCTGCTGACCCGCCCCCCGCGGGGGGCAAGGAAACTTGGGGCGGCCCTGCGTTTCCTTGAGCGTCGTCATAGCTCAAGCCCAGATAGATCTCATCGACCAGGCTGACGCCGTCTCTGGC
>JAJTBQ010000370.1 GCA_021286835.1 Thiomonas sp. | reverse complement strand
TAGGGGCATCGGCTGTTCCTACAATCGGGCGCATGAACATGATGACCGAACCCGCGCTGTTGCGCCTCGACGAGGCGCGGCGCGTCTTGCTCGACCCCTATCAGATCGACGAAACGGCCTTGCAGCGTGCGCTGGCCAAGGTGTTCGAGCATCGGCTCGACTTCGCCGACGTCTATCTGCAATACACCCGCTCCGAGGGCTGGAGCCTGGAAGAGGGTCTGGTGAAGTCGGGCAGCTTCGACATCGAGCAGGGCTTCGGCATCCGCGCGGTGCAGGGCGAGAAGACCGCCTTCGCCTATTCCGACGATATTTCCGAGCTGGCGCTGCTCGAAGCCGCCGACACGGTGCGCAGCATTGCCCGCGCCGGCCAGGGCAGCGCCAAGGTGCCCGCCGACACCCGGCGCAGCGCGGCGCGCGTGCTCTACGGCGCGACCGACCCGCTGGGCGCGCTCGATTCCAACGCCAAGGTGGCGCTGCTGCAAAAGGTGGACCGGCTGGCGCGCGCCAAAGACCCGCGCGTGGTGCAGGTCATGGCCAGCCTGGGCGGCGAGCATGACGTGATGCTGGTGCTGCGCTCCGACGGCCTGCTGGCCGCCGATGTGCGCCCGCTGGTGCGCCTGAGCGTGAACGTCATCGTCGAGCAAAACGGGCGGCGCGAGTCCGGCTCGTCGGGCGGCGGCGGGCGCTACAGCCTGGGCTACTTCGACGACGCGCTCATCACGCAGTACGTCGATGAGGCGGTGAACACCGCGCTGGTGAATCTCGAATCGCGCCCGGCGCCCGCGGGCGAAATGAGCGTGGTGCTCGGCCCCGGCTGGCCCGGCGTGCTGCTGCACGAGGCGGTGGGCCACGGTCTGGAGGGCGACTTCAACCGCAAGGGTTCGAGCGCCTTTTCCGGACGCATGGGCCAGCGCGTGGCCGCCCGCGGCGTGACCGTGCTTGACGACGGCACCCTGCCCGACCGGCGCGGTTCGCTCAACGTCGACGACGAAGGCAACCCGACGCAGCGCAACGTGCTGATCGAAGACGGCATTCTGGTCGGCTATATGCAGGACATGCTCAACGCCCGGCTGATGGGCCGCGCGCCCACGGGCAACGGCCGCCGCGAGAGCTATGCCAACGTGCCCATGCCGCGCATGACCAACACTTACATGCTGGCGGGCGACCGCGACCCGGCGGAGATTCTCGCCAGCATCGACCGCGGGCTGTACGCGGTGAACTTCGGGGGCGGTCAGGTGGACATCACCAGCGGCAAGTTCGTGTTTTCCGCCAGCGAAGCCTGGTGGGTGGAGAAGGGCAAGCCGCTTTACCCGGTCAAGGGCGCCACGCTCATCGGCAACAGCCCCGATGCGCTCACCCGCGTCAGCATGATCGGCAATGACCTGCGGCTGGACAGCGGCGTGGGCACCTGCGGCAAGGAAGGCCAGAGCGTGCCCGTCGGCGTGGGCCAGCCGACCCTGCGCATCGACGGCGTGACCGTGGGCGGCACGGGCTGAACGCCGCCGGCTTTCTTTCACCCACGCCCGACAGCCGGATCGCAGCGATGCGTTCCGGCTGTTTCATTTTTTACCTGCGGTGACATCAGTCAATTCGTGTTTACGGTGCATGATGAGCAGGCCAAAGAGCAACAACTCAAAGGCAAGGACCGCACCACGTTCATCAAGAGCTGCGAGGCCAAGGCCGAAACGAACGCCCCGACCGAAGCGAAGGCGCAAGCGAAGACCGCAGCGCAGACTCCCGCGCAAGGCATGGCAGCCGCGGCGGGTGGCGGCGTCGGCAAGGTGTGGGTGAACGCCTCGACCAAGGTTTACCACTGCCCCGGCGACAAGTACTACGGCAAAACCAAGCACGGTCAATACATGACCGAGTCGGCCGCCAAGGCCGCGGGCGACCATCCGGCGCACGGCAAGACCTGCGGCTGAACGAGTCGCGGCAGGCTCACGCTGCGCTAAGTCGGACCGTCTAGGCTGTGCACCTGTCTCTTTCGTGC
>JAJTBQ010000369.1 GCA_021286835.1 Thiomonas sp. | reverse complement strand
CGATTTTCACGCTGCGCGCGCCCGGCCCTTCGCCGATGAGAATGTCGATCTGGTAGTCCTCCAGCGCCGGGTACAGAATCTCCTCGACCACCGGAGAGAGACGGTGAATCTCATCGATGAACAGCACGTCGTTGCGTTCGAGATTGGTCAGCAGCGCCGCCAGATCGCCGGCGCGCTCTAACACCGGGCCGGAGGTCGAGCGCAAGTTCACCCCCATTTCCCGCGCCACGATGTGCGCCAGCGTGGTCTTGCCCAGGCCGGGCGGGCCGAACAGCAGCACGTGGTCGAGCGCCTCGGCGCGCTTGCGTGCCGCGCCGATGAAGATGTCGAGCTGTTCGCGCACGCGGGCCTGACCGACGTAGTCGTCGAGCTGCTGCGGGCGCAGCGCGCGCTCGGCCACGGCCTCCTGCGGCGACTCGGCCGCGGCATCGATCACGCGCGCGGGACTGGCGGCAAAAGCATCAGGTTGAATGGGCACGGCGGATCCGACGAGTAACTGGGAATCCGCACAGCATAGACCATCGCCCGCACAGTCATCTCTTTGGCGGCGGGAGAAACACGCCGGGCTGTCCCAAGTGTTTCTCACCCCCTGGGGGGGGGGGAGAACCGAGCGCACGAGGTTATCGGGGGGGGGGATCACCCCCGCAGCAAGGCTTCCTCGGCCAGGGAGAGTGCATCGGGCAGGCCGGACAGCACCACGGTATCGCCTTCCTGCAACAACAGGGTGGGTGCGGGCTTGAGCACCTGGCCGTTGCTGCGTCGAACTTGCGTGACGCGTGCGCCATCGCGGCTCACCGCGCGCAGCATCTGCCCCACGGCGGCAGCCTCGGCGGTCAGGGTGACCGACTGCAGACGCGGCTGCTCGGCTTCTTCCAGCGAAGCATCATCGCTGCCGTGAAACCAGTCGCGCAGCAGCCCGTAGCGCTGCGCACGCGCATGCCGCACACGCTTGAGCACGCGCGGCAACGGCACGCCCACCAGCGCCAGAGTGTGCGACGCCAGCATCAGCGAACCCTCCAGGATCTCGGGCACCACTTCGGCCGCGCCGGCCTGTCGCAGGGCTTCCAGCGGACCGTCGTCCATGGTGCGCACCACCACCGGAACATGGGGCGCCTGCTCGCGCATGAGATGCAGGATGCGCAGCGCGGAATGCGTTTCGGCATAAGTGATGACCACCGCGCTGGCCCGCTGCAGACCCGCCGCCTGCAAGGTGGCCAGACGGGTCGAATCGCCGTACACCACGTTCTGCCCGGCCGCCTTGGTCTGCGCCACGCGGTCGGGATCGAGGTCAAGCGCGACATGCGCGATGTGCTCGGTATCGAGCAGGCGCGCGAGGTTTTGCCCGCAGCGGCCGAAACCGCAGATGATGACGTGGTTCTGCGCCTTGATGGCGCTGCGCGCGATGTTGGTGAGCTGCAACGAGGCCAGCATCCAGTCGGCCGATGAAATCTTGAGCACGATGCGGTCGATGTACTGCCCCAGCAGCGGGGTGTAGAGCATGGAGATGACCATGGCCGCCAGCACCGGATTGAGCACCTCGGGCGGAATGAGCTTGTCCCCCGAGGCGATGTTGAGCAGCACGATGCCGAACTCCCCGGCCGGCGCCAGCCACAGCCCGACGCGCAGGCTCAGCCCCGGTGGTGTCTTGCGCAAGCGTTCGATGCCGAACACCAGCGCGGCCTTGATCATCGGCGGGAGCACGGCCAGCAGCAGCACCAGCCACCACTGCGCGAGCACCAGACGCCAGTCCAGCAACATGCCGATGGTGATGAAGAACAAGCCCAGCAGCACGTCGCGGAAAGGGCGGATGTCGGCCTCCACCTGCGCGCGGTAGGGCGTCTCGGCGATCAGCATGCCGGCCAGGAACGCGCCCAGCGCCATCGACAGCCCGGCCATTTCGGTGATCCAGGCCAGTCCGAGCGTGAGCAGCAGCAGGTTGAGCATGAACAACTCATCCGACCTGCGTCGCACCACGATGCGCAGCCAGGGCT
>JAJTBQ010000368.1 GCA_021286835.1 Thiomonas sp. | reverse complement strand
GGTTGCGGATATCGGCCACGATCAGGCCGATGGTGCCCGAGTCGCGCGAACGCAGGCGCCGGGCCGACAGATTGGGGCGGTACCCGGTTTCACGAATGGCGGCCTGAATGCGGGCGGTAAGTTCAGGGCTGACCACCGTGCTGGCGCTGAGCGCGCGCGACACCGTCGCCACCGAAACCCCGGCCACACGGGCCACATCCTTAATGCTGGAAGCCATATGAAATCGTCATCATTGTTTAAGCTGATCCAAGTCTTGATTTGGGTCCATCTTAGCCAAGACTCCAAGATTTTTCCCTAGATATACGGGTTATTACGCAGAGATCAGCCTTGAAACATCGAATGTAATCGTTATCATTTCAGCCATAACGACAGGAGATGAAGATGGCTGCAACGTCCCCCGAAGACCTGGTATCGGAAGCGCGCATCCGCCTGGGCGCCCAAGCTGCGAGCAAGGAGGACGCGATCCGCGAAGCCTGCCAGCTGCTCAGCGCCAGCGGCTGCGTGGCGCCGGGTTTCACCGCCAGCGTGCTCGAGCGCGAAAAGGTGGCCAACACCTTTCTCGGTCACGGCGTGGCCATCCCCCACGGACTGGGCCAGGACCGCAACCTGGTCCTGCGCGACGGCATCGCCATCCTGCAGGTGCCGCAGGGCGTCGAATGGAATCCTGGCCAGCACGCACGGCTGGTCGTGGCGATCGCAGCCAAGTCCGACAGCCACATCACCCTGCTGCGGCGGCTGACCCGCCTGATCCAGGACGACAGCCGAATGGCCGCGCTGTTCGTGACCACCCAGGCCTCCGATCTGGTTCTGGCGCTGGGCGATGAAGCCGCGTCGGCAGCGGGCGCGCCGGCCGCCGACCTGGCGCACGCCCTGGACTGGGTGCTGCCCTACCCGGCCGGTCTGCACGCGCGCCCGGCCTCGCAATGGGTCGAGGCGGCGCGACGCTCCGGCGTGCGGCTGCAGGTGCGTCATGGCGGCGACGCCGCCGACGCCCGCAACCTCGTCGGCCTGCTCAGTCTCGGGCTGCGCCACGGCGACACCCTGCGGCTTTCGGCCGATGGGGAGGGCGCACAGGAGGCCCTGCAGCGCTTCCGCCAGGTGCTCGACAATCTCACCGCACAGGAACGCGCCGACGCCGAACGTGCGGCGATGCCCGCCGCCCCCACCGTTGGCGCCTGGGTTCCGCCCGGCGAGCCCGGCGTGGTGCCCGGCATGCCCGCGAGCCCGGGACTGGCGGTCGGTCGGCTGCACGTACTGGCGCCCGCCGACCTGCAGATTCCCGATCTGCCCGTGCCGCTCGACCAGGGGGCCGATCTGCTTCATCATGCCCTGCTCGTCACCGACCAGCAGCTCGCAGCTCTGGCCGACGATACCGCCCGCCGCCTGGGCGAGGCCGAGGCCCGCATCTTCAAGGCCCAGCGCGAACTGCTCAAGGACAGCGACCTCATCACCCTGACCTGCCAGATCCTGGTCGAAGGCCACGGCGTGGGCTGGTCATGGAACAACGCCGTGGAGCGCATGGCCTGCAAGCTCGCCGCGCTGGGCAACCCGGTGCTCGCCGGGCGCGCCACCGATCTGCGCGACGTCGGCCGCCGGGTGCTGGCGCAGCTGGAACCCGCGCTGCAACTGGGCCATCTGCGCGACCTGCCCGAGCAGCCCTGCATCCTCGTCGCCGACGACCTGACGCCCTCGGACACCGCCGCCATCGACATGACCCGCGTCGTCGGGCTAGCCATCGCCCAGGGCGGCCCGACCTCGCACACCGCCATCCTCGCCCGCACCCTCGGTCTGCCGGCCCTGGTCGGCGCGGGCGCCGCACTTCTGGCGCTGCAAGGCGGCACGACCGGGGTGATCGACGGCGTGGGCGGCAAGCTCTATCTCAACCCCAGCTCGGCCGACCTCGCCTCGGCGCAGGGCTGGATTGCCGCCGAGGCCGAGCGGCGCGCCGCGCAGAAGGCCGAGCGCAGCCAGCCCGCGCGCCTGAAGGATGG
>JAJTBQ010000367.1 GCA_021286835.1 Thiomonas sp. | reverse complement strand
AGAGCAGCGGCGTGAGCGGAAACCGCCGCCAGGTCCAGGCCATCACCGGCAGCGCAATCAACACGGGCGCCACTTCGAGCAGCCAGGTGCCGCGGTCGTATGGTGCAATGCCGGAGACGGCCAGCGCCAGCAGGACGAGCGTGCCGAGGACGAGGGGCAGCAGCATGGGTTTGGACATCCGCTTGATTCTCCAGCGTCATGACGGTCGCCGCAGAATAGCGCGGTCCCGCGGGCCGCATCTAGATTCGAGTCGCCCGTCCCCATCCGATCGAACACTGGATGGAGGGACATCTCATACGACCGTCATTTGCGCGCTGAAATCCGCCGCCCTGGCGTTGTACAGGCTGGAAGTAACCAGAATGTCGATGCCGCTCGCGGCGAATTCGGCGGCATTGTCGGGACGGATACCGCCCGCCGCATTGATCGTCAGCCGAGGCTGCAGCGCGCGCAACTGCGGCACCAGCGCGGCAAGCTGGGCTGCATTCATCTTGTCGAGCTGCACGCCGTCGGCCCCGGCCCTCGCGGCATTCAGCGCATCGACCTCGCTTTCGGCTTCGATGAGCACGAACTTCTCGGGGCTGTGCGCCTTGGCGCGGGCCACCAGCGCGGCGGCGTCGAGCCCGGGCAGGAAGGCGCGGTGCTGGGCGAAGATCAGAATGGTTTCGGACAGCCCGGCGCGATGCACCATGCCGCCGCCACACATCACTGCGTAGTGTTGCAGACGGCGGGCACCGGGATGGGCCTTGCGCGTGCCCGCCACCTGGATGCGCGGATTGCCCACGCGTGCGGCGTCGACCATCTGCCGCGTTGCGGTGGCAATGCCGCCGAGGTATTCGAGCAGGTTCATGCCCTGCTTCCAGGCCACGTGCAGGGCGTGGGCGTTGCCGTGCAGCCGCAGCACGGCCAGCCCGGGCGCAGTGGCCTCGCCATCGGCGGCCAGCGCCTCGGCGCGCAGACCGAGGGCGGTGGCCATGCGCAGCAGCGGCGCCAGGCCCGCGAGCACACCGGTCTGGCGGGCGCTGTAGGTCAGGGTGCCAGGCCTATCGGGCAGACCCAGGGCGCGGGTGGTCTCGTCGTGTAGCGGCAGATCTTCGAGGATGATCTGGTCGATGTCAGCGTGGGTGAAGTACATCATGTTTGGCAAGCTCCTTGTTTTGCAGCACACGCACAGCGACGAACAGCAGCAGGCTGAATCCGCCCAGCAAGGCGCTGAGCACGGCGGCCTTCCGGTAGTCGCCGGTGATCACGGTGTTGAAAATGGCCAGAGACAGGGTTTCGGTCCGGCCGAGGATGTTGCCGCCGAGCATGAGCGATATGCCCACCTCGCCCATGCCGCGCGCCAGCGCGAGCAGCAGGCCGCCCAGCAGCGCGGGCAAGGCGATGGGCAGGTGCAAGGTGAGGTAGACATTGCGCGGTCCGCGCCCCAGAGTGAGCGCCACGTCGTGCCACACCCGCGGATGGGTTTGCAGCGCGGTCTGCAGGGTCTTGACCGCCAGCGGCAAACCGGCGACGAAGGCCGCCAGCAGCAGCCCCGGAAAGGTGAAGACGAAGTCGATGCCGGCCTGCTGCAGGGCACGACCGGGCAGACTTTCGCGCCCCAGCAGCCACAGCAGGCCAAAGCCGATGACAACCGGCGGAAACACCAGCGGGATGGTCACCAGCGCATCCAGCCAGGCGGGATGCCTCAGGCCGAATTGCAGGGCGTAGCCCAACACCACGGTGGCCAGCGCATAGGCAGGCAGCGCCAGCAGGGCGATGCGTGTGCTGAGCCACAGCGCGGCCCAGGCGTCGGGGGTGAGCGCGGACATCGGCCGGCTCAAAGTCCGGCTCGGCGCAGAATGTGCTGCGCGGCTTCTCCCTGCAGGAATTGCGCGAACTTCGCGCGGTCGGCCTCGGTTGCGGTCTGCGCGCCCTGTGCCGGATACGCCGCGACGATATCGATGGGCGCATAGCTGTCGGCCCCCGGCTGCAGCTCGACATAGCCGCCGAGCT
>JAJTBQ010000036.1 GCA_021286835.1 Thiomonas sp. | reverse complement strand
GTCATGGCACTCGGAAGTGCGGTGGAAGAATCGGACGTCGCGTCCTCGGCTTGCACGTGCGCGACGCCGTCGGACTGCAAGCCAGAGACCCGCAGACCGCTCAAACCCAACGGCCTGGCGACCTCAGACCGCCAGACGCTTGCGACCCTTGGCGCGGCGGGCGTTGATCACCGCACGGCCACCCTTGGTCTTCATGCGCACCAAAAAACCATGGGTGCGCTGACGGCGGGTCTTCGAAGGTTGATACGTACGTTTCATGAAACTCACCTTGATTGAAAAACGGCCCGGACGAATGCAGTCCAGAAAAATGCGCTCGAATCCGGGTCAAACGAAGGCCGGGATTCCGAAAAAAAGCTCTCCATTGGACTGAGGTTCGTTCGTTTTGTCAATCAAGACCCCAATTTCTCCTGCATCTCGGCCGCTTCCAGAACAACACAGGCCACGATGGCTCAAGCCGCGCCGCTGCCTTCATGGCGTCTCCGAGGCGCTTGAAAAAAAGCGGCTTGGGTCTGTGGATAACCTGTGCAGCGGAGTTAAACTCGACGGCTTGCGCAAGGCGCTTTAGGTGCGTTCTTCTGGTCCGTGCTTCGCCCTTGCGAGGCACCCCCCGCACAGCCGTACAGCAACTCCGTCTTCCGACCCCAGCGCCACCGACGACACGCCTCGGAACCCGTTTCTTTCCTTGTTTTCTGCATGAATCACGAACAATCCTGGCAGCAGTGCTGCGCCCAGCTGGCCACGGTCATTCCCGATCAACAGTTCGCAGCCTGGATCAAGCCGCTGTCCGCCCCCCAGTGGAGCGATGACGGCAGCACCGCGGTGCTCAACGTGCCCAACCGCTTCAAGCTCGACTGGCTTCGCTCGCAGTACGGCGCCCGCATCACCGAATCGCTCAGCACCGTCATGGGCCGCCCCGTGCAGGTCGATTTCATGGTGCAGAAGGCGCCGGCCCGTCCGGCCATGCACCACAGCGGCGCTCAAGGGCTACAGCCTGGTCAGGGCACCGCATCGTCGTCCCGCTCCGGTTCACCGGTCAATGGGCTTGCCGATGCGTCTTCCGCTCCGCCCGCCGACGCCGCCACTTCGGCCCGAGACACCGCCGAAGCCGACGCGCTCGAACGCTCCCGTCTCAACCCGATGCTCAGCTTCGAAACGCTGGTCACCGGCAAGGCCAATCAGCTCGCCCGCGCCGCGGCCATCCAGGTCGCGGAAAACCCCGGGCGCTCGTACAACCCGCTGTTCATCTACGGCGGCGTCGGCCTGGGCAAGACTCACCTCATGCACGCCGTCGGCAACGCCCTGCTGGCGCAACAGCCGGGCGCCCGCATCCGCTACCTGCAGGCCGAGCAGTTCGTCAGCGAAGTGGTGCGGGCCTATCAGCGCAAGGCCTTCGAGGAATTCAAGCGCTACTACCACTCGCTCGACCTGCTGTTGATCGACGACGTGCAGTTCTTCGCCGGCAAGGACAAGACGCAGGAGGAGTTTTTCTACGCCTTCGAGGCCCTCATCACCAAGCGCTCGCAGATCATCCTGACCAGCGATACCTACCCCAAGGAACTTCGGGAAATGGATCAGCGCCTGGTCTCCCGCTTCGATTCCGGCCTGACGGTGGCCATCGAGCCGCCCGAGCTGGAGATGCGCGTGGCCATTCTGCTGCGCAAGGCCGATGCCGAGCTGACCACGCTGCCGGAAGAAGTGGCGTTTTTTGTCGCCAAGAACGTACGCTCCAACGTGCGCGAGCTCGAAGGCGCGCTGCGCAAGATCCTGGCCTACGCGCGCTTCAGTGGGCAAGACGTCTCGATCGGCCTGGCCAAAGAAGCGCTCAAGGACCTGCTTTCGCTGCAGAATCGCCAGGTTTCCGTGGAGAACATCCAGAAAACCGTGGCCGACTTCTACAAAATCAAGGTGGCCGACATGTATTCCAAAAAACGTCCCGCCAGCATCGCGCGTCCTCGCCAGATTGCCATGTACCTCGCCAAGGAGCTGACGCACAAAAGCCTGCCAGAAATCGGCGAGCTGTTCGGAGGGCGCGATCACACCACGGTCTTGCACGCCGTGCGCAAGATTGGGCAGGAGCGCACCAAGCTGCAGGAACTCAACCAGCAGCTCCACGTGCTGGAACAAACGCTCAAAGCCTGATGCCGGACAGCCTCGGCGGCAGTACCCAAGTCCCCAAAAAGAACAAGTCGTTGTGTAGGGTGTGAAGAGTTTCTGGATAAGTCGGCAGGTCTTGCAGTTTGGGGCAAGTTGTTCCAAGCCGTCCTTTTTCTCCAGCCCGTTTGTCCACAGACCGCGGTGACGATGCAAGCCGCATAAATGCAGCGTTTTTTGTCTTATCCACAAGCCGGGCCGCCCCTTACTATCAGTCCTATTCTGAATAAAGGAAAAGAAAGAATGAACAGATTGACGTCTTCCCGTGATGAACTGCTCAAACTGCTCGGTCAAGGTGCAGGCATCGTCGAACGCCGCCAAACCCTGCCTATCCTGGCCAATGTGCTGATCCAGCACAACGCCAGCGGCACCCAATTCATCACCAGCGACATGGAAGTGCAGATACGCCTCCAGGCAAGTGAGGCGGTTCAGACCAGCACGGAAGACGCGGCCATCACCGTGAATATGCGCAAGCTGCTCGACATCCTGCGCGCGGCCGGTCCGGGCAATGTCACGCTGGAATGGTCGGAAGGCAAGATGACGGTTCGCGCCGGCAAGAGCCGTTTCAGCCTCCAGACCTTGCCGGCCGAAGACTTTCCGCTGGTGCGCGCCGCGGCCGACTTCAGCGACCATGTGCTGCGACTGCCGCAAAAACTGCTCAAGCGTCTGCTCGGCCTGACCCACTTCGCCATGGCGCAGCACGATATCCGCTACTACCTCAACGGCATGCTGTGGGTGGCCGAAGGGCAGCAGATGCATCTGGTGGCCACCGATGGCCACCGCATGACCCTGGCTACCGCCTCGCTGGAAAAATCGGTCGACCGCCGCGAAATCATCCTGCCGCGCAAGACCGTGCTCGAACTCTCGCGCCTTTTGGGCGACGACGACGAGGCCATGATCGACATCGCGCTGGCCAGCAACCAGGCCCGCCTGAGCATGGACGGCCTGGAATTCACCAGCAAACTCATCGAAGGCAAGTTTCCCGACTACCAGCGCGTCGTGCCGAAGGGCCACCGCAATATGCTGCAGGTCGAGCGCAGCACCCTGCAGGCGGCGCTGCAGCGCGTGGCCATTCTGACCAATGACAAGTTCAAGGGCGTGCGCGTCAACCTCGAACCGGGCCTGCTGCGGCTGACCTCGATCAACGCCGAGCAGGAGGAAGCGCAGGAAGAGATCGACGTCGATTACGGCGGCGATGCCATCGAGATCGGCTTCAATATCGCCTATCTCATCGACGCCCTGGCCAATATGACCTCCGATCAGGTGCGCCTCGAACTGCTCGACGGGGCCAGCAGCGCGCTGTTCACCATGCCCGACGAGCCCAACTTCAAGTACGTGGTCATGCCCATGCGGATCTGACCGGGCGCCCGCCGCGTTTCAACCGGCATCGCCGTATCGATTTTTCTCCATGGATGACCATGGAATCCGTTTTTGAAAGTGTCTGATGAACGAACCGAAGAACGACAGCTACAGCGAAAATTCCATTCAAATCCTGGAGGGACTCGAAGCGGTGCGCAAACGTCCCGGCATGTACATCGGCGACACTTCCGACGGCACCGGTCTGCACCACCTGGTATTCGAAGTCGTCGACAACTCCATCGACGAAGCTCTGGCCGGATTCTGTGACGACATCGTCGTCACCATCCACTCCGACAACTCCATCAGCGTGTCCGACAACGGGCGGGGCATTCCCACCGGCGTCAAGATGGACGACAAGCACGAGCCCAAGCGCAGCGCGGCCGAAATCGCCCTCACAGAGCTGCACGCCGGCGGCAAGTTCAACCAGAACAGCTACAAGGTCTCCGGCGGCCTGCACGGCGTGGGCGTGAGCTGCGTCAACGCCCTGTCACAATGGCTGCGCCTGGTCGTGCGCCGCGATGGCGAGGTGCACACCCTTGAATTCGCCCGTGGCGCGCTGCAGAACCGGCAGATTCAAGATATCAACGGCGTGCAGGTTTCCGCGGCGCCCATCACCGGCAAGACCGACAAGCGCGGCACCGAAGTGCACTTCCTGCCCGATACCGAGATTTTCACCACCGTCGACTTCCATTACGAAGTGCTGGCCAAGCGCCTGCGCGAGCTGTCCTTCCTCAACCACGGCGTCAAGATCCGCCTGGTCGACGAGCGCCAGGGCAAGGAAGAGAACTTCGCCTTCTCGGGCGGGGTGAAAGGCTTTGTCGAATACATCAATCGCGGCAAGAGCGTGCTGCATCCCAGCATCTTCTACGCCCAGGCGGAAAAGGCTTCCGAGGTGGGCACCACCATCAGCGTGGAAGTCGCCATGCAGTGGAACGACGGCTACGCCGAGACGGTGCAGTGCTTCACCAACAACATTCCCCAGCGCGACGGCGGCACCCATCTCACCGGCCTGCGCGCAGCGATGACCCGGGTCATCAACAAATACATCGACGACAACGAAATGGCCAAGAAAGCCAAGGTCGAGATCAGCGGCGATGACATGCGCGAAGGCCTCACCTGCGTGCTGTCGGTGAAAGTGCCCGACCCCAAGTTCAGCAGCCAGACCAAGGACAAGCTGGTGTCGAGCGAAGTGCGCGGCCCGGTCGAAGACCTCGTGGCCAAGGCGCTGTCCGACTACCTCCTTGAAACCCCCAACGACGCCAAGATCATCTGCGGCAAGATCATCGACGCCGCCCGCGCTCGCGAAGCCGCGCGCAAGGCGCGTGAAATGACCCGCCGCAAAGGCGTGATGGACGGTCTGGGCCTGCCTGGCAAACTGGCCGACTGTCAGGAAAAAGACCCCGCCCTTTGCGAGCTCTACCTGGTGGAGGGCGACTCTGCCGGCGGCTCGGCCAAACAAGGCCGCGATCGCAAGTTCCAGGCCATCCTGCCGCTGCGCGGCAAGATCCTCAACGTCGAAAAGGCACGGTTCGAAAAGCTGCTCACCAGCAACGAAATCCTCACCCTCATCACCGCGATGGGCACCAGCATCGGCAAGGACGATTTCAACATCGATAAGCTGCGCTACCACCGCATCATCATCATGACCGATGCCGACGTGGACGGCGCCCACATCCGCACCCTGCTGCTCACCTTCTTCTTCCGCCAGATGCCCGAGATCGTCGAACGCGGGCACATCTACATCGCCCAGCCGCCGCTCTACAAAGTCAAACACGGCAAGGACGAGCAGTACCTGAAAGACGGCTCCGAACTCGACGCCTACTTGCTGCGCGTGGCGCTCAAAGACGCCGCCATCCACCGCCCCGACACCCCCGCGCCCCTGGCGGGCGAAACCCTTGAACAACTCGCCCGCCAGCACGTCCTGGCCGAGGCCGTGATCGCCCGACTGGGCGTGTTCATGGACGAGCAGGCGCTGCGCGCCATCGTCGATGGCGTGGTCATCGACCTCGACCATGCGCCCCAAGCCAGCGCCGACGCGCTGGCCGCCTATCTGGCGCAGCACACCGACCACGGCGAAGCGCCGCAGGTGCTGGCCGAGGTCGATCCGCGCACCGAAAAGCCCTATCTGCGCATCGTGCGCCGACACCACGGCAACCTCAAATCCACCGTGCTGCACGCCGACTTCGTCCACGGCGCCGACTACGCCGTGCTGGCGCAGGCCGCACAGACCTTCCACGGCCTCATCGCCGCAGGCTCCACCGTGCGCCGCGGCAACGGCGACAACGCCAAGGAAGCCCCAGTGGCCAGCTTCCGCGAAGCCATGGACTGGCTCATCCGCCAGGCCGAAAACACCGTCGGCCGCCAGCGCTACAAAGGCCTGGGCGAAATGAACCCCGAGCAACTCTGGGAAACCACCATGGACCCGGCCGTGCGCCGCCTGCTGCGCGTGCAGATCGACGACGCCATCGAAGCCGACCGCGTGTTCACCATGCTCATGGGAGACGAAGTCGAACCCCGCCGCGACTTCATCGAAACCAACGCCCTGCGGGCGGCGAATCTGGATGTGTGAAGTTGTTGTCCTTGAACTCAATCGATGTCATTTCTGGACGAAATCGATGTCAGTTCGAAGGCCAAAGAACCCCTCGGGCAGCCGCTGGGGCGACTGCCGGATTCGCGATGGGGATGGTGTTCAGGCCTCAGCCATGGCCTGATTTGCGTCAGACGCGCCAGCTGGCGCCAGAACTTTTTCGGGTTCTGATTCGGCGGCGACTTTCGCAACGCCGCGGACATGACCCCGCCGGTGAGCAGGGGTGCCACTTCGCCCAGATACTAGCCGCGGAAACGGTCAGGTCGGCAGACTTCTTGCAGCAAGGCCCCGAGGTCTTCGAGCGCGACGATGGACCCGAATTTTCCGCGTCGCCCCTCGTAGTGGAACGAGTGCACATCGCAGCCTTGGCCTTCGATCAAGTCGACCAGGTCGCTGCTCTGTCCTCCGCACTCGCGTGCCATTACGGCCAGAATTACATGTCGGCTGAGAAAGAACACGAGGTCGTCGACGCGGATGAGCGTGGTCATGGTCGGACCGTTTGCGATGCGCTCGGCTTTCAGGAAGCCGTTGGCGATCCACTTGGCGACAGACTCGTGCTTCCAGCCTGTCATGTCGCACAGCTGGGTCAGGGTCATGCGGGCATCGTGTGGGTTGGGCAACGCGACGACGTTGAGCTCGTCTGCGTCGAACACGAAGCGGCTCATGCCGATGGCGCCCTGTCGGATCTCGCGTGCGACCACATCCCCGCGCAAGATGGCACGGTAGGCACGAAGCACGTAGTCTTCGCCGCGCCCACGCACGGCCTGGATCTCAGCCAACGCGATCGGACATCCATGGCGAGCGGAAGGCCATGGTTGGTGGCGCGCCTCGATACGCGACAGCAACTCCAGCAATTCATCCTCTCGGTAGGGAGCGTCGACTAGTGCGGGGCGGTCGGACGCCTCGTGGTGGATCACCCCACCTGCATCGACCAGGCGCTTCAGTTGGCGCTTGGTGACGTCCAACATCGTCATCGCCTTGCGAGCTTCGACGTATTGCGCGCGTTGCCGACGTATTTCGTCGACCAGTTCGCGCCGTAGGAACGCGAAGTCCCGGTCTGCACCTCCACGCCGGACTTCTCCTGCTACATCGCCATCACGTAGGGCTGTTCGCAAGCGATCTGGCGCGACGCCGATGACGCGCGCCGCCTCCGCCACCGACAGCCATCCCTTAATCTCGCCGAACGTCCCCGGGATGCTGCTGGTGCGGGCATTGATGGTGATCGCAAGGTGCTCGGCGACGAACTGGGCCACCTCGTCGTGCAGCCATTGAAACCGGTCCTGGTTGAAGTTCACGACCATGCCGCGATACCAGTTCTTGAGCTGTCGACGAACGCCAGCGCTTTGGTCTGGCGACGCTGCATCGATGCTGCCGAGTAGCCGATGCAATCCTCGTGGCCAATCCGCGAACACGGGTGCAAGGTTGGTCTCCAGGAAGGCGATGGCCTCATCGGTGTTCGCCGGTCGTGGCCGCTTCATGACCCTGGTGCCGCCTGGATCCGCGGCGTGGCAGGCGAAGAACCAGGCCATGGAGTCGCTCTGGTCGGGGCCTTGCCGCACGAAGGCTGTGGGAATCTGAGCGGACAAGCCTTCAGGAATCGGGTGCCCATGGATGGCGCAGCTGAGGGCCGTCGCGAACTCTGGAGCGTTTACAGCCGGATGGCTTGTGAGTTCGGCGCCGCAGTCGCACTGCGACAAGCCCATTCGGCGCCAAGTCATCGGCGCCTCACAGGTGGCGCAGTGGTCGACCAGCCGAACGCCGTGCCTGGCACAGACCGGGCTCATGACGTTGAGCCATTCCCGGCGGATGATCGGTTCCTCCGCGAAGCAGATCGGGCACACGGGAAGCCGTGAGTCCGGGGCGAAGTGCCCGTTGGTATCGGGGCGCGCCGAGCGCGAGTTCACCAGGTTGGCATCGAGCAGCGCTTGCCGGTCGCAGTCCAAGAAGTTGGCGATTCGGGAAATCTGCTCTACGGAGTAGGCTGCTCGCACCTTGATCGCCAGGGGCTCCAGCAGATGGCGAATGCCGGCGAGACCGTTGCGTTCGGCCAGGCGCAGCAGGTAGCCGTTGAGGGCTTCACCTGCAGCGATAGGGGGGCAGTCGATCAGCACCCGAACCTCCCTTGGAGCTTCTTGGTGTTGGCCATCTTCGTCAGTTTGAGGAGGCTATCGATAAATGCGGGATCCGCGCCTTCCGCTTGAGCCACCTGGATGAGGAACTCCGCCGTGTAGCCGCTTTCGTGCATCAGCTTGATGAACGACGCCAATGCATCGGCGTCGGACACGGGGCCTACGAAGGGGTTGGCGCTTTCCGTCTCGTGCCGAACCGCCTGCCCGTGCGCTTTGCGCATGATGGCAGTGTTGATGAGCTTGTTCGCCCGGGCCAGGTCACAGGCCTCATTGAGCAGCTTGACTACCATGCCAATGCGCCCGCCGGACGATGTGTAGACCCGGATCGCAAAATCCGGTGAGACGGAAAATGCGAATCCGCTGTTCTCCAGGTGGCCAAGGATGTCGGCCAGCACGGCCTCGAAGCTCGCGCGGTGGTTTTCGATGGCCCAGACGTAGGGCAGGAAGTGGTGCGGTGCGAGCGCGCGGGCCCGCAATTGCTCATCCCGGTTGAGCAGCGCCATGGTCGAGGGAAGCCCCGGGAGAATGCACGACAGCCCCGTCTGGTCGACGAAGTTCTTGACCGCGTTGGCCGCGTCGAGCGCGCTCGCCTTGGCGCCCTTCTCCGCGTAGTGGTGAAACTCGTCGATTACCAGGAATCGCACGCCCAGCCTGCTGACGGCGTCCTGCGCGTAGCCGGTGAGCACCTCGGGACCGCCGTGGCGCGAAGCCCATGCGCCCATGCCTGCGGCCTTGAGGATGGCCCTTGGCAGCGAGCTCAGCGACGGCGCCTGCGCCATCTTGATGTACAGCCACGGCACGGTACGCTTGGCGCCGTCCTGCTGCGGCGGAAACTGTTGTTGTGCGGGCAGCGTGGCGTAGGTCTTCCCGACGCGCGACGGGCCGCACAGCGGCAGGATCTGTTGTTCACCGTCGAGGGTGCGGCGAACGACGTCGCTGACGCGGGCTGCGGCCGCGGCGTAGAACGGGTGACCGATCAGCAGCTGGGTCAGATTGGGTGAGTCCATAGTCTTCAGGATTTGGATGCGCCGGCCTTGGGGTTGAACGCAACGATGGGCGTGCGTCCGGGAACAGCCGTCGTCGGTTGGCGTTCCACGAATAGTTCAGGTTGCGGCTTAGCCGGGGTGGTGGCCGGCGTACGTGGCTCCTCGGGCATCACGCGCTCGGCGATCGCGAAGGACTGGGCTTTGGCCGCCGCTCGGCGTTTTCCGCGAACGGAGCCGCCAACCGCCTCGTCGGTCGCCTTGTCGAGCAAGGCGGACAGGGCGATGCTGATTTCGTGGTCACTGGCGGTTTTCTTGCCCAGTTGGAGGAACTTTTTGGTCTGCTTCCAGGAGCGGCGCGACAGCCCATGTGCCAGCTTTTGCTTGGAGAGCGCGGTGACGGTAGAGCCCGAGGCCTTGTGCTTGATCAGCACGGTTCCGGCGTCCAGCGGCGAGCCGTAGATCTCGACCTCGCTGGGGCCGATGTCGCGGTACAGAGCCACCAGCGTGTCGGAGCTGTAGTCGAGGTTGTTGTACTGCAGGCCGTCGTGGCGGAGCTGGCCCGTGGAGAGGAATTCGCAGGTGGCCTTGAAGAAGTCTTCGCGGGGAATCGGAAGCATCGGCGGATATTCCGCGGTGAGACGATCCCAGGCCTTGGCCGGGGTCATGTCCGGGTCGTTGAACTTGATCCGCAAGCGGCCCGAAGTCTCACGAGCCAGGACGTCCCATACGAAGGCTTGAAGTATTTCGTTGAGTTGGTCGAGCGTGGGACCTCCGGTGCGAAGCGGGAGGTCGGGGTCCAATTTCCGGGTTGCCTGGGAGTAGGTGGAGCCCGGTATGCGTTTGAGGAGCCTTTCCTGGATCGTGCCGTTGACGCGTTCGACGTGGGGTTTTTTCCAGCCGGCCTCGCCCTCGGCGAACAAGTGCTCGTAGAGCATTGCGTAGGCTACGCCAGCGGCGAAGCTGCTGCGAAACTCCGAGCCCTGGTCGGTCAGGATTCGCTCCGGGCGCCCCCAGGGTGGCATCCATCCATCCGCCCTCGGCGGCTTGGGGTAGAACATGTGCTCGAGGAAATCCATCAGCGGCTCGACCCCGGGCGGCATCGCGTAGGCCTTCGAGCCGAGCTCACACCCCGTTGCCACATCGACTGCGACGTAGATGGTCGGAGCGCCAATGCGCTCGCCATCGGGCGTGAAGATGTGGAAGGACGGAACCATCGCGTCGATCTCGACGAGTTCGAGCGGCCGGTCGGCATCCATCGATTGCTGGGCCACGCGCGTGATGGCACGATAGGCACGCCTGGGGAGGTAACTGCGCAGGTCTTCTCTCCAGGCTTCGCGCTGGGCCAGAATTTCCTTGAGGGCTTTGTGGCTCACGGCGTCCTTGGTTCCGGTATGTCCTCGCTTGCGCATTTCGGCGTTGACGTGATTCAGCAAGGTTTCGAGATTGAGCAGCTCCCGTGTGCCGTTTGCCTTGTGGCGTTGCACCACGGCATCGACACCGTCCCAAAGCTCCTCCGTAATGCGACGGCGTCCACGGCGCCAGCCGGGCTTGCCTGGCGCAAGCTGGTCCTGGCGGTGTGCGACGACCCACCGATGCAGTTGCCTGCGGCTGGGAATGCTTCCGTAGATCTCCTCAGCCTCGGCGCGAAGGGCGTCCTCGATCTCCTCCCAGGTCATGCCCTTGGCCAGGCGTGCAGAGATGAAGTCGACGATGCGCTTTCGCTGGTCGAGCTTTGCGCGCTGCATGGGCGTCAGCTCGATCAGGCTTTGCGGCGGTGGTGCATCGCTCGTGTTGGATGCCGAGGTGATCCGGTACCCACCATCCACGATCCGCCGCTGGAAGTCGCTGATCGTCTCCAGCTTCGTAATTCCCTTCGCAGACCGCAGGGTGATCTGGTTGGCCGCCGGGATCACCGACGTGACGGCCCACAGCGTGCCGGTGTGGTCGGTGTAGGTCTGCCGCTCGGCGATGGTGCGATCCATGGCTTACTGAGGAAGATCGAGGATGAAGCGATGCGCCGGGTCCGCTGCTTGCACTGCGGCCCTTGGGGACAGGAGTTCGGCCCGCAGGTCGAGGCCGAGGTGACCGGTGGAAACCAGCCCATACAGCTCTGCCAGGCCTGCTCCGGTGGCTTGCGCCAACTCGAACAGGCGCATCGATTGGTGCAGAACGGAATGGAGTACCCGTGCTTTCGTGGCGTCGGGCACCGGCATGCCGGCATAGCGCTGCAGGATGCGCAGGTTGCTGGCAAGCGGCTCCTGGAAGTCTTCGTCGAGGACCAGCATGAAACCAACGCCGATCCTTTCGCAGGCCTGGGCCCTAGCCTCCAGGCGAGACGCAATGTCGCCGGCGCGCTTGGCCGGCTTGACTTCGACGTAGATCGGGCGGAGGCTCCCGACGAGCTCGAGTTCGAAGTCGACGAACCACAGCACCGCATCCGATGGCGAATAGCCCTCTGCGGCGAGCCGTTCCATGAGGCGATCTCTATCGGGGGCGGTGATGCCAGTGACAACATCCATCACCAGCGGCTGGGGGTAGGCCTGTGCGACGCGAGTGTCGAAGCGCGTGGCCGCAACGAAGGTGCTCTCCAGGACCGACTCACAGGGCAGAAGACCGTCGCACTTCTCGCTCGGAGCCAGCAGCGGCCCGCGGCGCGTGCGCGAGGTGTACAGAGGCCGGGAGGTGCTCTGGACGAAGCCTGTGTCGTCGCCAGGCTTGGCCAGGGGGAGCCGCCGGCTCTTGCTGGGCCGGGGGGAAGGAGGTTGCTTGGAAGGCATCTTGTCGAATGACGGTGTTATTTATAGAATGGCCGATGACCCGCGAAATCCCGCTAGTCTCAGGAGGGAGATCGATGGGCGGCGGCCATTCTAAGCATAAATCACACTGTTATTCAACCATCCTGTTGGAAATTGCCGACAATGCCAACCCCTGAGCGCCCGAGCGAAGCCGAGGACTGGTTCAGCCTGGCGATCCCATTGATAGAGGAACTTGACGACCCGCAGCGGATGGCAACGACGACGCCCACCCAAGTGATTGCGAGCGCTGCGCGGCTTAGGGGGCTGACGCCGCGTGCTGTTGGCAAGCAGATCCTGGCTGCAAAATTCCTCCTGGAAACGTATCCCGCACGGCTTGGGTCAGGTCCAATCCTGGGCGGATACAGCCAGGTCGAGTACCTTGCAAAGATCCATCAGCTCGACGCTGCACGAGCAGACCGCCTCGTTGGCCCCGTGCTGGCCGCCGAAGTCTCGATGACGCAGATGCGTGCGGCGTACGACGAAGTCGTAGCGAGCACTGGAGGACCCACCTCCAGCGCGGCAAAGACCAAGCAGCGGGGTCTGGCCTTTGAGGCGGCTTGCGAGGCAGCCATCCGAGCGAACGGCGAGTTCTTTCAGCTCGCGGACGGGGCAACTTTGGTGGAGAACTACCGTCTGGTCGACAACGTCTTGGACTTTGCTGTACTGCGCGGCGGTAGTGTTGTCAGTGCAATCGAGGTGCGAATTGGAGGACTCGCGTCCGTCAAGCGCGAGGCGTCCACACTAACAGCCCGCCTCGCGCTTATGGCAAGGCGGGCCGAGCATGTCTACCTTCTAGTTCCGTCGGACTCTGAAGATCTGGTCGAGGCGGTACGGGGATCTCTCTGGTCCTGGGGCATTGAGCGAGTGCATGTTGCCACCGTCGACGAGAGCCCTCCATACGCAGTGAACTACATACGCACGTGACGCAACAGAAATAGTAGTATGAACAACTATTTTTTCCAATTATCACCGACGCTTCGCAGCAGACGCGGCACTGAGGCTTTCGACGTCGCGCCATGTGCCGTCGGCGGCTTCGAAGCTCTGTCAAGGGCGGTAGGAGATTCGACGTGAAAGAAAAAATAGCTTGCGTCGATCTCTTCTGCGGAGCAGGAGGTCTGACCCACGGCTTTATTTTGGAGGGGCTGCCAGTCACAGCCGGGATAGACCTCGACCCTGCATGTCGGTTCCCCTACGAAGCAAACAACCGAGCGCGCTTCATCGAGAGGGACATTAGCACGGTGACCACAGAGGAGCTGGGGGCGCTGTTCAGTGATGCAGATCTGACGATCCTGGCGGGGTGCGCGCCCTGTCAGCCATTTTCGACATACGCGCAGCGCTATGAGCTCGACGGCAAGGATGGAAAGTGGGGTTTGCTGTACCAGTTCGCGCGTCTCGCAAAGGGCGCGATGCCGGATGTGATCACGATGGAAAACGTGCCCACCGTCGCTAAGCACGAGGTATTCCACGATTTCGTCGATACGCTGAAACGACTCGGCTACAAGGTCTGGTACGACGTCGTCGACAGCTCCCGTTACGGCGTCC
>JAJTBQ010000366.1 GCA_021286835.1 Thiomonas sp. | reverse complement strand
ACTTCACCTGCTCCACCGTCAACGGCACCTTGACGCCGCCTTTGAACTCCGACAGGGTGATGCTGGGGTCGGCGAGTTCGCCGGTGGCGGTGAAGTGAATGTCGTTGTCGGTCACACCGTCGTAGTCGATGTGGCGGATATACGGCAGATAGACCTTCGGGTCGCTCGACCCCGCCTTCATCATCGCATGGGCCAGCACCATGGCCGCATCAAAGGCGTTGGGCGAATAGAGCTGGAAGGCCGCCGCGCCGAACTCGGCGTCGTAACGCGCCTTCCAGGCCTTGCCCTTGGGCAGCTCCGACAGCGGCGCGCCGCCCTGGGCGCAAATCGTGCCGTTCACCGCATCGCCCGACACCTTGGCCATGATGGGCGCGCAGATGCCGTCGCCGCCCAGCAGGCGCGCCGTCATGCCGATCTGGCGCATCTGCCGCAGCATCGGACCGGCCTGGCTGTACATGCCGCCATAGAAGATCACCTGGGGATTGCGCGCCTTGATGCGGGTGAGGATGGCGGAGAAATCGGTGGCCTTGTCATCGGTGTATTCGCGGTCCACCACGTCCATGCCCAGCTTCTTCGCCGTGGCCGAAAACACGTCGGCCAATCCCTGGCCATAGGCGGTGCGGTCGTCCACCACCGCCACGCGCTGGACATGCAGGGCGTCGTGGGCATACTCGGCCAGACCGGCACCCAGGTCGTTGTCGTTGGCGATCATGCGAAAGAAGGTCTTGTAGCCCTGCTCGGCGATTTTCGGCGAGGTGGACGACGGCGTGATCTGCGGAATGCCGGCGGCGGCATAGAGGCGCGCGGCCGGGAAGGTGCAGCCCGAGGTCTGGTGGCCGACGACCCCGTTCACGCCCTCGTCCACCAGCTTCTGCGCCACCAGCGTGGCCTGGTCGGGCAGGCCCTGATCGTCTTCGGCGTCGATGGCCCAGTGCACCGCCTTGCCGCCAATGCGGGCGTGCTCGGCATTGAGCTTGTTCAGCGCCATCTGCACCCCGTTGACCGCGTCCTGCCCGCTGGCGGCCAAGGGGCCGGACAGCGGCACAGCCACGCCGATGACCACGCGCGGCTCGGCCGCATGGGCCGACAGCCCCAGACCGGCGAACAGCGCCAAAGACATTCCCGTGAATCGCAACGATGCAGACATGAGGTTCTCCTTGAAAGATCCGGCCTGAAAACAACGAACCCGGATCATCAAGCAAGAACCGCGCACGGCATGTAAGCGGATGCATCCGCACCCCAACCTAGCGCAGTGTTTTGCGCTTGATGGAACCCAGAAAAATGCTGGATTTGGGGTCAGGACAAGGCGTAAACCACAGCGATACCCGTAGGTATCGCGCGGATTTGCAACGCAGCCCTGGCGCCAAGGCCGCGTTTTTATGTTCCAGATAGCGTGAAACACTGCACTGGCGTCAACCGATCAGCCGACCTCCGCGCACCCGCATGCCACGCAGTTGCGCCGCGCTGAGCTTGCCGCTGGTCACGTCAACCCTGCCCGCGCCTGCGGGTGAGGCCGACCGATGCAGCGCCGCCAGGCCGCGCTGCGCATGCGCGTGGCAGATCGCCAGCCCGAGGGCATCGGCCGCGTCCGGGCCGGGCTGGCCCGGCAAGGCCAGCAGCCGCGTCACCATCTCCTGCATCTGCGATTTGCTGGCGCGGCCGTAGCCGACGATGGATTTCTTCAGTTGCAGCGCGGTGTACTCGACCACCGGCAGCCCTTGCGCCACCAGTGCGGCAATGGCGGCCCCACGCGCCTGCCCCAGCAACAGGGTGGACTGCGGGTTGACGTTGACGAACACGATCTCCACCACCGCCACATCGGCCTGCGCCTGCCGCGCCACCTCGCTCACACCGTCGAACAAAGTCTTCAAGCGCTCGGGAAGAGTGCCCTTAGGAATGCGGATAGCGCCGCTGGCCTGATACCCAAGGCGATGCCCGTGGGCATCGATCACGCCATAGCCGGTGGTGTTGAGTCCGGGGTCGATGCCGAGGATGCGCATG
>JAJTBQ010000365.1 GCA_021286835.1 Thiomonas sp. | reverse complement strand
CCTCTCCATGCCGGATCAATAGAATCCGGCTTATGACTTCCGTCGCGCTGGCGCGCAAGTGGCGCCCCAAATCATTTGCCTCGCTCGTGGGGCAGGACCATGTGGTGCGGGCGCTCACGCATGCGCTCGACCACAACCGCCTGCACCACGCCTATCTGTTCACCGGGACACGCGGGGTGGGCAAGACGACGGTGTCGCGCATTCTGGCCAAGGCGCTCAACTGCACCGGGCCGGATGGGCAGGGCGGCGTGACCAGCCAGCCCTGCGGCGTCTGTCCGGCGTGCTCCGAGATCGACGCCGGGCGTTTTGTCGATTACATCGAGCTCGACGCCGCCTCCAACCGTGGTGTCGAAGACATGACCACGCTGCTGGAACAGGCGGTCTACAAACCCACGGCCGGCCGCTTCAAGGTCTACATGATCGACGAAGTGCACATGCTCTCCAACCACGCCTTCAACGCCATGCTGAAGACGCTGGAGGAGCCGCCCGATTATGTGAAGTTCGTGCTCGCCACCACCGACCCGCAGAAGGTGCCGGTCACGGTGTTGTCGCGCTGCCTGCAGTTCAATCTCAAGCAGATGATGCCCACGGCCATCGTCGACCATCTGCGGCAGGTGCTGCAGGCCGAGAACGTGCCGGCGGAAGACGCCGCGCTGCGCCTCATTGCCCGCGCCGCGCACGGTTCGATGCGCGACGCGCTCTCGCTCACCGATCAGGCCCTGGCGTATTGCGCCGGCCGGGTCGAAACCGCCGCGGTGCAGCAGATGCTGGGCACGGTCGATCGCAGCGATCTGCTGCAGATCCTGCAGGCCCTGGCCGCGCAGGACGGCGTGGCCATGATCGCCCAGGCCGACGCGCTGGAAGCGCGCGGCCTGTCGTTCGGGGCCACGCTGGAAGAACTGGCGGCGCTGCTGCAAACCCTGGCGCTGCTGCAACTCGTGCCGGAAGCCGCCGATGCGCAAGACCCGCAACACGAGACGCTGGCGGCCCTGGCCGGACAGCTCAGCCCGGAGCTGGTGCAACTGGCCTACACCACGGTGCTGCACGGTCGCAACGAGCTGTCGCTCGCGCCGGACGACCGCACCGGCTTCACCATGACGCTGCTGCGCCTGCTGGCTTTCGCCCCGGTCATGGCGGGCAGCGTGCCGCCGGGCGGACTGGCCCTGCCCAAGGGGGGCGGTGCTGCACCTGCGCCGCAGGGCAAGGCGGCGTTTGCCGCGCAGGCCTCGGCGCCGGTGGCCAAGCCATCCGTACAGACGGCGTCCGAGGCCATGCCGCGTAGCGCGGCCATCTTGAGCGCTCCGTCGGAGCCGGCAGCCCCGATGCACGCCGCGCAGGAAGCGGCCGCAACCGGAGATGTCGAGCAGGCCAAGCCGCCAGCGGTGCCGCTGGCCGAAGCTCAAATCGCCCAGGCCGTGCCCGCGCTGTTCCCAGTCACCCAGCCCGCCGCGTCCCTCCAGGGCGCCGCGATCAAGCCGTCTCTGCAGATCACCCCCGGCACCGACTGGCCCGAGCTGGTGCAGCGGCTGGAAGTGCCGGCGGGCCTGCCCCGCGCGCTGGCGCAGCAGAGCGAGCTGGCCGCGCTCGACGGTTCCAACTGGCTGCTGCGCGTGCCCAACGAACAGCTCACCCGCGCGGGTTCGCTCGACAAACTCCAGGCCGCGGTGCGCCAGGGTCTCGGGCGGGACGACGTGGTGCTGCGGGTCGAGGTGGGCGAGGTGACCGACAGCGCCACCCAGCGCGAGGTGCGCGCCAGGGCCCGCGCCCAGGCCGATGCCGAGGCAGCCATCCACGGTGATGCGCTGGTGCAGCAACTCATGCACGATCTGGGCGCACAGATCGTGCCCGGCAGCCTCAAACCCATGCCCGCAGCGGGGCAGACGCCGTCGGCCTGACCGACAATGCTGCACCGCTGCCAGGGCAGCCATTCACTTTTCTGATCGAAGGACACCCCATGTTCAACAAAGGACAACTCTCCGGCCTGATGAAGCAGGCGCAGATGATGCAGGACAA
>JAJTBQ010000364.1 GCA_021286835.1 Thiomonas sp. | reverse complement strand
GGGAATGCCCCGCCACCAGTTCGCGCACCAGCCGTGCTTCGGAAGCGGTCAGTCCATACACCGCGCGCAGGGCGTCCACATCGGGCAGGCGAGCCGCGTCCAGAAGCTGCACACGCAGCAGGAGCAGGGGTTCGTTGAACATCAACAGGTGCGCGGGCGCCGGAGCGAGCGCCAGCCGCAGCACCCGGCCCCAGCCGGCCGCGCAATGCACCGTTTGCGGCATGCGATCCGCCCGCGCCTTGGCCACGGCAATGGCGAGTCGGCTCGCCAGCGCGGCATGGCGGGCGCAGAGTCGATCATCGACGACATGGAGGGCCGCCGCCCCCGACAGGAGTTGCTCGACCACGGGACAGGCGTGCCGCACGCGCAGGCCGGTGTCGAGCAGCAACCAGCCCTCGGCGTCGCTCGACAACAGCAGGTCGAGCAGGCACCGCTGCGCTTGCGCGGCCTGCAGCCTGGCGCGGAAAGCGCGCATCAAGTCCGGGCGCAAGTCATTCAGGCTCTGCCTGAGCCGCGACTCATCGACTTGGTTGTCGAAATGCAGGCTGATCGAGGCGATGTGCTGCGCGTCGTTGCAGAGAGTAAGCGTGAAGGTCTGCTCGATGCGCAACGGACGCATCAAGTCGGCGTAGTACGGCCCGGCGCGCCAGACCTTGAGGGGGATGTCAGCGCCACTGTCCAGCCATATGCCCGAAGGGCGCTGCAGCCCGAGCGGCAACAAGGGGTCCATCGCCTGGAAATGATCGACATAGGTCTTCAGCGATGCGGGAATCAGCAGGTCGACCGCCGCGTATCCGGTCAGCTCGCCTGCGGTCTTGTCCCAGGCGAGAAACGTCGCGCAAGCGCCGCCGCCCAGGCCGCGCCAGGCACTCAGCAGTGCCTTCCAGTCCGCCGTGCCCTCCCCCACCGCCTCCGCGGCCTCGCGAACCCGCCCCGCAACGCGCATGTCCATGACGCACCCCCGCCATCCTCGCGCGCGTTCCGGCTGGAACGGCAGCGATGAGTGGGAGCGTGCAGCTCGTCGCGCATCGTCTGGGGTCTGGCCCGACCCGGATGCGGTGCGTCGTATGCGTGATCGAAAATGCTAGCGAGGCAGGCGCCGCCGCATGCACCCCGCATTCCGGCTGGCGGAAAACCCGGAGATCCGGGCGGTCGCAAGCGGCGGGGTCAACGGCCCGCCGAGCCGGCCCCGCGGATTTGTTCACACCTTCTCAGTGCCGGAAATGGCGCATGCCGGTGAGCACCATGGCCATGCCGTGCTCGTCGGCGGCGGCGATAACTTCGGCGTCACGCATGGAGCCGCCGGGCTGGATGACGGCGGAAATGCCGGCCTGCGCGGCGTTGTCGATGCCGTCGCGGAAGGGGAAGAAGGCGTCGGAGGCCATGACCGAGCCGGGCACCGGCAGGCCGGCATGCTCGGCCTTGATGGCGGCGATGCGCGCGGAGTTGACGCGGCTCATCTGCCCCGCGCCGACGCCGATGGTGGCGTTGTCCTTGGCGTAGACGATGGCGTTGGACTTGACGAACTTGGCCACGCGCCAGGCGAACAGCAGGTCGCGCATTTCGTCGGCGGACGGCTGGCGCTTGCTCACCACCTGGATGTCGCCCGACAGCAGCAGGTCGGCGCCCTGCACCAGCAGGCCGCCGGTGACGCGCTTGTAGTCCAGGCGCTGACCGGGCTGCGCGGGCCAGGCGCCGCAGGCCAGCAGGCGCACGTTTTTCTTGGCGGCGCAGATGTCGATGGCGGCCTGCGACACGGCGGGCGCGATGATGACCTCGACGAACTGACGCTCAACGATGGCCTGCGCAGTGGCCGCGTCCAGCTCGCCGTTGAAGGCGATGATGCCGCCGAACGCGGACTCGGGGTCGGTCTTGTAGGCGCGGTCGTAGGCCTCCAGCAGGCTGGCGCCGTAGGCGACGCCGCAGGGGTTGGCATGCTTGACGATGACGCAGGCGGGCGCGGCGTCGAACTGCTTCACGCATTCCAGCGCGGCGTCGGCGTCGGCGATGTTGT
>JAJTBQ010000363.1 GCA_021286835.1 Thiomonas sp. | reverse complement strand
CAGCAAAGCCAACTCGTCCGCCCCCGGCAACCCGTGCGCCTCGAAGGGCGAATTGGCGAAATAGCCTTCGATGCGCTTGTAGGCGCCGTAGAACAGCATGCGGTTGAGCCACTGGAAGTCGAGCGCCAGGGCCAACGCCTGCCGGACCCGCACGTCCTGAAACTGCGCCCGCCGCAGATTGACCACGAAGCCCTGGAATCCCGCCGGATTGTGGTTGGGCAGCTCCAGTTTCTTCAGCGCTCCGCTGTCGAAACCCGCACCGCGATATTGCCGCGCCCAGTTGCGGGCGATGAATTCCTGCAGCAGGTCGTACTCACCGGCCTTGAAGGCCTCCAGTCTTGCCGTGCCGTCGAGGTAGAGCTTGTAGACCACTTCGGAGAAGTTGAACTGCCCGCGCCGCGTCGGCAGTTGCCATCCCCAGTAATCGCCGCGGCGCGCGTAGGTGATGTCGCGCTGTTGCGCGGTGCGGGCGACGCGATAAGGCCCGCTGGCGATGGGGGCGTCGATCACGTCGTTGAACGCCCGCCGTCCCGCCCACTTGGGCGAAAACACCGGCAGGCCCGCCAGCAGAATGGGCATTTCATGATTGCGACGCCTGAACTTGAAGCGCACCAGCCGCGGCGCGAGCACACCCACCCCGGCGACATCGGCATAGATGCTGGCGAACTGCGGCGCGGCCGCGGCGCTCACCAGGGTGTTGAAGCTGTAGGCCACGTCCGACGCGGTCACGGGGTCGCCGTTCGAGAACCGAGCCAGGGCGTTGAGATGGAACTGCACGGACAGGCCGTCGTCCGCCACGGCGATGTCATCGGCCAGCAGGCCATACACGGTGTTGGGTTCGTCCCAACTGGAGGTCATCAGCGTTTCGAACACCAGGGTGTTCAGCCCGGGCGCGGCATTGCCCTTGAGGGTGAAGGGGTTGAGCTTGTCGAAACTGGCGCCGACCGTCGGCGGCGTCAGCACGATGCGCCCGCCCACGGGGGCCGTGGGGTCGACATAGTCGAAATGGGTGAAATCCGGCGGGTATTTCGGCTGGTCGTACAGCGCGTAAGCCGGATGCAAAAGCTCGGCGCTCCAGACCGCGGCCATGGGGAACAGGCCTGCGGGCAGACTTTGCAGCAGGCGGCGGCGCGCGGGCGACAGCGGACGGGACAGGGCGTGGGCCATGCGAGAATTCTGCACGACTTGCCGCTGGCTGCGGCAAACCCTGCAACACGGCTTCACCCTCGAAAGCACCCGATCATGGCATTCCTTCAAGGCAAACGCATTCTCATCACCGGCCTGCTGTCCAACCGCTCCATCGCCTACGGCATCGCGCAGGCCTGCCACCGCGAAGGCGCCGAGCTGGCATTCACCTATGTGGGCGAACGGTTCAAGCAGCGCATCACCGAATTCGCCGCCGAGTTCGGCAGCACCCTGGTGTTCGACTGCGATGTGAGCGACGACGCCCAGATCGACGCCACCTTCAGCGGTCTGGCCGCCCATTGGCCCCAGCTCGATGGCCTGGTGCACTCCATCGGCTTCGCCCCGCGCGAGGCGATTGCCGGCGATTTCATGGACGGCCTTTCCCGCGAAGGCTTCCGCATCGCCCACGACATTTCGGCCTATTCCTTCCCCGCGCTGGCCAAGGCCGCGCTGCCGCTGCTGACCAAATCGGTCGAGGCTGGGACTATGCCCTCGCTCATCACCATGACCTATCTGGGTGCAGAGCGCGTGGTGCCCAACTACAACACCATGGGCGTGGCCAAGGCCGCCCTTGAAGCCACGGTGCGCTTCATGGCCGAATCGCTGGGCCCCCGTGGCATGCGGGTGAACGGCGTGAGCGCGGGGCCGATCAAGACCCTGGCCGCCTCGGGCATTGCCGACCTCGGCAAGATGCTCAAGTTCAACGAATCCAACGCCCCCTTGCGCCGCAATGTCGATACCGCGCAGGTCGGCAACGCCTCGGCCTTCCTGCTCTCCGATCTGGCCGCGGGCATCACCGCCGAGATCCTGCACGTCGATGCGGGCATGCACGCCGT
>JAJTBQ010000362.1 GCA_021286835.1 Thiomonas sp. | reverse complement strand
TGCAGCTCCAGCACATCCTCGCCGGTGTAGGAATGTGGCGCCGGGAAGTACAGCGCCAGCCCCTGGTCAATCACCCCGCCCTGACCATCACCGAACGGCAGATAGGTGGCGTGACGCGGCACCAGCGCCCGGCCGGTGATGGCCTGGGCCAAGGCACCGAGCGATTTACCCGAGGCCCGAACGATGCCCACGGCGCCACGCCCGGGCGCCGTGGCAATCGCCACGATCGGATCGCCGTCCTGCGCCAGCAGATTCATGGCCTAGCGCCAGCGCGGCTCAGGTCGGCCTTACTTGGCCGGCGTGCTGGCCGCGGCGTCGGTCAGCACGCCGACACCCATCTTCTTGTTGATGAACCACTGCTGGGCAATGGACGTCGTGTTGTTGGTCAGCCAGTACAGCACCAGGCCGGCCGGGAAGAAGAAGAACATGATGGAGAACGCCGCCGGCATGATCCACATCAGCCGCGCCTGCATGGGGTCGGGCGGCGTCGGGTTGAGTTTGACCTGCAGGAAGGAGGTCGCGGTCATGACGGCGGGCAGGATGTAGAACGGATCCTTGGCCGACAGGTCGTGAATCCACAGAATCCACGGCGCGCCGCGCAATTCCACGCTCGACAGCAGCACCCAATACAGCGCGATGAACACCGGGATCTGGATCACGATGGGCAGGCAGCCGCCCAGCGGGTTGATCTTCTCCTTGCGGTACAGCTCGACCATGGCCTGATTCATCTTAGCCTGATCGCCCTTGTACGACTCACGCAGCGCGTTGATGCGCGGGCCGACCGCCTTCATGCGGGCCATCGACTTGTAGCTGGCCGCCGTCAGCGGGAAAAACGCCAGCTTGATCAACAGGGTCAGCACGATGATGGACCAGCCCCAGTTCTGCACCACGCGGTGGATCACTTCCAGCAGCCAGAAGATCGGCTTGGCCAGAATGGTGACCCAGCCATAGTCCTTCACCAGTTCCAGGCCGGGGGCGAGCGCGCCCAGCGTGCTCTCCAGCTCGGGGCCGACGAACAACTTGGCATCCGTGGTGATGCTCTTGCCTGGCGCAATCTGCGCCAGGGGCTGGATCACCCCCACCGCGTACAGGTTGTCGCTCAGCTTGCGGGTGTAAAGATCGCGCGAACCCTCATAGGGCTCGGGCACCCAGGCCGAGACGAAGTAGTGCTGGATCATGGCGACCCAGCCGCTGTCGGCCTTCTTGGGCGCCTCGTTGGTCTTCAGATCCTTGAACTCGAACTTCTGGAACTTGTTGGCGTTGTCGTAATACGCCGGCCCGGTGTAGGTGTGATAGAAGTGCGAATCGTCGCCCGGAGGCGTGTTGCCGTCGCGCACGAGCTGCATATACATCTGCGGCGCCACCGCCGCGGTGCCGGTGTTGGTGATGGTGTTCTGCACATCCACCACATAGCTGTCGCGGGTGAAGGTGTAGGTGCGCTCGAGTTTGATGCCACCCAGATCGGGCGAGACCAGCTTGACCTGCAAGGTCTTGGCGTTGCCCATGTCGCGCGGACCGGGCTGCACCGTCATCTCGGTTTCATGGTTGGGAAAGTCGCCGCCGATCAGGCCGGACTGCGCCATGTATTTATTGCTCGCCGAGTCGTCGAACAGCACCACGTTCTTGCCCGGCTCGGTGCGGCTTTCATACTTGAGCAGCTTGGCGTACACCAGATTGCCGCCGCGCGAGGAAATCTTCACTTCCATCAGATCGGTGTGGAGGGTCGTGATCTGCGCCGGAGATGCCGACGACGCAGCGCCAGCGGGCGCCGCCAGAGGCGCGCCGGTGGCCGCGCCTGCAGCGCTCGGCAGCGTGGCCGCACTCGGCGCAGCCTGCGGCACGGCGCTGGTCGGCGCACTGGCCACCAGCGCGGGATGGGCCGGCGGTGTTCCGAACAAGTCGGTCTCGCCGTTGTAGCGCAGCCATGCGTTGTACAGAAAAATCATCGACATGGTGAATACCACCCAAAGAACCGAACGGCGGAGATCCATACGCAAATCCTGTTGTAGTGATGCAGAAGTGCCCGA
>JAJTBQ010000361.1 GCA_021286835.1 Thiomonas sp. | reverse complement strand
TGCTCGGCACCAGCAGCACCACGGCCTATATCGAGAGCGCCTCGGGGGTGCAGGCTGGCGGCCGTACCGGGCTGACCGCGCTGACCGTGGGTCTGCTGTTCCTCGCCGCGCTGTTCATCGCGCCGCTGGCCGCCGTGGTGCCCGCCTATGCCACGGCCCCGGCGTTGCTCTATGTGGCCGGGCTGATGATGCGCGAGTTGCTGGAAATCGACTGGGCCGACATCACCGAATCCGTGCCCTCGGCGCTGGCCGCGCTGATCATGCCGTTCACCTATTCAATCGCCAACGGCCTGGCGTTCGGCTTCATCATGTACGCCGCGCTCAAGCTGCTGACCGGGCGGGCACGCGAAGTGCATCCGGCGCTGTGGGTGGTGGCGGCGCTGTTCCTGCTGCGCTACGCCCTGTTTCCTTCCGATTGATGACACGATGACCTCCGCGAATCCCTTGCCGTCTCCCTCCACCTCCATGCGCACGGCCCTGCGCGGCGACATCCTGTACTTCCTGCGCGATCCCGGCTGGAGCGAGGATGCCACCGGCGCCGTGCGCTTCGAGCCCGACGGCTGGCTGCTGATCGAGCAGGGGCGCGTGCTTGCGGTGCGGGCGGCCGATGACCCGCCCGACCCGAGCTGGGCGCGGCAGGACTGGCGTGGCCATCTGGTGATGCCGGGCTTCATCGATCCGCATGTGCACGCGCCGCAGCTCGATGTCATCGCCTCCTTCGGGGCCGCGCTGCTCGACTGGCTCGAGCGCTATACCTTCCCCGCCGAGGCGCGCTACGCCGACCCAGAGCAGAGCCGCCTCGGCGCCGAGCGTTTTCTGAACGCGCTGCTGGCGCACGGCACCACGTCGGCGCTGGTGTTCGCCACGGTGCACAAGACCAGCAGTGAAGCCCTGTTCGAAGCGGGCCGGCAACTCGGCATGCGGCTCATCACCGGCAAGGTGCTGATGGACAGCAACTGCCCGGCCGATCTGCGCGATGACGTCGCCCAGGCTGAAGCAGACTGCATCGAGCTGATCGAGCGCTGGCACGGTGTCGACCGCCTGGCCTACGCCGTGACGCCGCGCTTCGCCGCCACCAGCAGCGACGCGCAACTGGCCATGGCCGGCGGCCTGTTGCAGCGCTACGCGAAGCAGGCCGGCGGCCTCTACATGCAGACGCATGTGGCCGAGAATCGCGACGAAGTGCGATGGATCGCCGAGCTGTTTCCCGACAGCCGCAGCTACCTCGACGTGTACGACCGCCGGGGCCTGCTCACCCGCCGCAGCGTTCTGGCGCACGGCATCTGGCTCGACGATGCCGACCGCGAGCGCATGGCGCAAACCGGCAGCAGCATCGCCTTCTCGCCTTCGTCCAATCTCTTTCTGGGCAGCGGTCTGTTCGACTGGGCCCGGGCCGAGGCCGCCGGTGTGGGCGTGGCCCCGGCCAGCGACGTGGGCGGCGGCACCAGCCTGTGCCAGTTACGCACTTTGGCCGATGGCTACAAGGTGCTCGCGCTCCAAGGCCAGCGCATGACGGCCTGGCAGGGGCTTTACGCCGCCACCCGGGGCGCGGCGCGCGGCCTCGATCTGGAGCACGAGATCGGCCACTTCGCCCCCGGCACCGCGGCCGACGTGGTGGTGTGGCGCTGGGCCGAGGGCGCGGTGCAGCAGCGGCGCCAGGAGATGGCACGCAGCTTGCATGAGCGTTTGTTCGCGTGGATGACTCTCGCGGACGAACGCAATGTCGCGGCCACCTATGTGAGCGGGCAGTTGCGGTATCGACCGTGAAAGCTTGAAGGACGGGGTGCAGCATCCGCGCGCGGTCAGGTATAGGACAATCCGACATTTCCGCCATTGCGCTTCATTCGGTCTCTCTTTTCACATGCGGCTCGCGCTCGAACACATCAGCAAGTCCTATCCCGGCGTCAAGGCCAACGACGACATCAGCCTGGCGGTGCAGCCCGGGGAAATCCATGCGGTGCTGGGCGAGAACGGTGCGGGCAAGTCCACGCTGATGAAAATCATCTACGGCGCGGTGCAGCCCGATGCCGG
>JAJTBQ010000360.1 GCA_021286835.1 Thiomonas sp. | reverse complement strand
CGGGTGCCCGCGCGGCCTCAACCTGCAAGCCTCACGATGAACGAGAAGTATGACGCCAGCGCGGTGGAAGCCGACGCGCAAGCCCACTGGCAAAGCACCGACGCCTACCGCGTGCGCGAAGACAAGCCGGGCGAGAAGTTCTACGCCTGCTCCATGCTGCCCTACCCCTCGGGCAAGCTGCACATGGGCCATGTGCGCAACTACACCATCAACGACATGCTCTCCCGCCATCTGCGGATGAACGGGCACAACGTGCTCATGCCGATGGGCTGGGACGCCTTTGGTCTGCCCGCCGAAAACGCGGCGATGAAAAACAAGGTGCCCCCGGCGAAGTGGACCTACGACAACATCGCTTATATGAAGCGGCAGATGCAGGCCATGGGCCTGGCCATCGACTGGAGCCGCGAGGTGGCGACCTGCTCGCCGGAGTACTACAAGTGGAACCAGTGGCTGTTCCTCAAGATGCTCGAAAAAGGCATCGCCGAGCGCCGCACCCAGGTGGTCAACTGGGACCCGGTGGATCAGACCGTGCTCGCCAACGAGCAGGTGATCGACGGCCGCGGCTGGCGCTCGGGCGCCGTGGTGGAAAAGCGCGAGATCCCCGGCTACTACCTCAAGATCACCGACTACGCCGAGGAACTGCTGGCCGCCGTGGCCGATCCCGAAGACAAGAACTACCTCGCCGGCTGGCCCGAGCGTGTGCGGCTGATGCAGGAGAACTGGATCGGCAAGAGTGCCGGCGTGCGTTTCGCCTTCACCCACACCCTCCGGGACGCGCAAGGCGCGCTGATTCAGGACGGCCGCATGTACGTGTTCACCACCCGGGCGGACACCATCATGGGCGTGACCTTCTGCGCCGTGGCGCCCGAGCACCCGCTGGCCGAACATGCGGCGCGCGACAACGCGGCGCTGGCCGCGTTCATCGCCGCGTGCAAGGCGGGTGGCACCACCGAAGCCGAGCTTGCAACCAAGGAGAAAGAGGGCATGCCCACGGGGCTGTCCGTCACCCACCCGCTGACGGGCGCGCAAATCCCCGTGTGGGTCGGCAACTATGTGCTGATGAGCTACGGCGACGGCGCGGTGATGGGCGTGCCCGCGCATGATGAGCGCGACTTCGCCTTCGCCAAGAAGTACGCCCTGCCGATCCGGCAGGTGGTCGCTGTCGGGGAAGAGACCTTCTCCACCGAGGCCTGGGCCGATTGGTATGGCGACAAGCAGCGGGCGGTGTGCCTCAACTCGGGGGATCTCGACGGCCTGCCCTATGCCGCAGCGGTGGACAAGGTCGCCGGGCTGCTTGCCGAGAAAGGCCTCGGCGAGAAGCGCACCACCTGGCGCCTGCGCGACTGGGGCGTGAGCCGCCAGCGCTACTGGGGCACGCCCATTCCCATCATCCACTGCCCGGATTGCGGCGCGGTGCCTGTGCCGGAGCACGACCTGCCGGTCGTCCTGCCCGAAGACCTGATTCCCGACGGCAGCGGCAATCCGCTGCACCAATGCGCCGAGTTCGTGAACGTCGCTTGCCCGCAATGCGGCAAGCCGGCCAAGCGCGAAACCGACACCATGGACACCTTCGTCGACTCAAGCTGGTACTTCATGCGCTACACCTGCGCCGACAACCACGGCGCCATGGTCGATGCCCGCACCGACTACTGGATGCCGATGGACCAGTACATCGGCGGCATCGAGCACGCCATCCTGCACCTGCTGTACGCGCGCTTCTGGACCAAGGTGATGCGCGACCTGGGGCTGGTCAAGGCCGACGAGCCCTTCACCCGCCTGCTCACGCAAGGCATGGTGCTCAACCACATTTACTCGCGCAAGACGCCGCAGGGCGGCATCGAGTATTTCTGGCCGCACGAGGTCGAGAACGTGTTCGACGCCCACGGCAAGATCGTCGCCGCCAAGCTCAAGTCCGACGGCTCGGCCGTGGATTACGGCGGCGTGGGCACCATGAGCAAGAGCAAGAACAACGGCGTCGATCCGCAGGACCTGATCGACCGCTTCGGCGCCGACACCGCGCGCCTGTTCACCATGTTCGCCGC
>JAJTBQ010000359.1 GCA_021286835.1 Thiomonas sp. | reverse complement strand
GGTAGTGCGCCTGCAGCGTGCCCATGTGGCGCTGCGGGTGGTAGTACTCGTGCTGGGGGAAGCCGTAGTCGATGAACAGCGCGACGCCGCGCGAGAGCCGGTCGGCCAGGGTGCGCACGAAGCCCAGAGCCTGGGGGTGGATCTCGGTCACGGTGCCCATGGGCAGCGCCTGCGCTTCGGGCGCGGGGGGTAGCAGGGTGGTGGCGCGGTCGGCGAAGACCAGATCGTCGCCCTCCTGGGCCACGCCGCGTTCCATCCAGCCGTTGGCCTGTTTGTGCAAGAGCTTCACAGGCATTGCATCGAGCACTTCATTGCCGATGACGACGGCCTCGAAGGTTTCGGGCAGGGCAGGCCACCATTGCACGCGCTCAAAAAGATGGGGCACGGCGTTGCGCAAGGTGTCCATCTGGCGATGCTTGAGAGCGCCCGAGACTTCCACAATGGCGTATTGCCGCGGGGCGCAGCCCAGTTGATCGAGTTCGCCCAGCACCTGGGCGGCGAGCCGACCCGAGCCCGCGCCGAACTCCACCACGGTGGGCAGTTCGTGGTGCTGCAGCACTTGCGCCACCTGAGTGGCCAGGGTGTGGCCGAACAGCGGGGAGAGTTCGGGCGCGGTGACGAAGTCGCTATCGTTGCCGAAGTCGCCGAACTGGCCCGCCTGCCCGGTGTAATAGCCCAGCCCCGGGGCATAGAGCGCCTGCTGCATGTAGGCATCGAAAGGCAGCCAGCCGCCGCCCGCATGCAGCGCGGCCCGCAGTTGCGCCAGAAGTTGGGCGCTGCGCTCCAGCGCAAGGGGAGCGGGTGCCGGTAGACTTGTCGGCTGTTCGTTCATCTGTTCATTCTAGAAAGCATGCAGCCCAATGCCTCGCCATCCCACGGTTCACGAGCTTGCGTGCTGGTGACCGGCGGCGCGCACCGGCTGGGGCGGGAAATCGTCCTGCATGTTGCGGCGCAAGGCTGGGACGTGGCGTTGCATTACCACCGCTCGGCCCAGGCCGCCGAGGAGGTTTGCGCCGAGGTGCGGTCCTTGGGCGGCCGTGCGCATGCCGTGCGCGCCGACCTGTTCGACCCCGCCGCGGTTCTGTCCCTGCTGCCGCAGGCGGTGGCGGCCCTGGGGCGGATCGACGCCGTGGTGAACAACGCCGCCCTGTTCGCCTTCGACGATGCCCAGCATTTCAGCGTGCAGGCGGCGCAGCAGCATTACCAGGTCAATACCATCGCGCCAGTGCTGCTGGCGCAGGAACTGCATGCGCATCTGCGTGGGCGAGAAGCGCAGGGCTGTGTGGTCAATCTGCTCGACCAGAAGTTGAGCAACCCTGACCCTGACTATCTGTCCTATACCCTGTCCAAGGCCGCGCTGCAGGCCGCGACGGTGGCCTTGGCGCAGGCGTTGGCGCCCACGCTGCGGGTGGTGGGGGTGGCGCCCGGCCTGATGCTGCCTTCCGGCCCGATGACCGAAGATGAATTCACCCGTGTGCACAGCCGCACCCCGCTGCAGCGCGGCAGTACGCCGCAAGACGTGGCCCAGGCCGTGCTTTTCGCGCTGCAGGCCCGCGCCATGACGGGCACCACGCTGCTGGTCGATGGCGGCCAGCATCTGGCAGGCACCGGGCGCGATGTGTTGTTCGCTGTGCGCGAGCAGGCCAGCCCTTCAATTTAGGAATCCCATCATGTTCAGTGCCCTGTCGCACCCCGCCTTGCGCGCTTGCCGCCGCCTGTTTTTGCAGAACTACGAGGTCAACATCAACATCGGCGTGCACGACTTCGAGAAACGCGCCGAGCAGCGCGTGCTCATCAATGTCGATCTGTTCATTCCGCTGGCCATGTCCACGCCGCAGCAGGACAAGCTCGACGAAGTGGTCGACTACGACTTCATGCGCAGCGTCATCGCCGCGCGCATTGCCCGCGGCCACATTCATCTGCAGGAGACCCTGTGCGACGACGTGGCACGCATCATGCTCGAACATCCGCGGGTGAAGGCCGTGCGGGTGTCGACCGAAAAGCCCGACGTCTATCCCGATTGCGAGAGCGTGGGCGTGGAGGTGTTCCATGTGAAGGATTTGCAGCCATGA
>JAJTBQ010000035.1 GCA_021286835.1 Thiomonas sp. | reverse complement strand
CCTTCGGATCGGGCGATGAAGGCCTGGCGCTCCCCTTCGGCCACGTTGATGGCCTGCTGGCGGGCGCCTTCGGACGTGGCGATCACGGCGCGTTTTTCGCGCTCGGCGGTGATCTGGCGCTGCATGGCATGCAGGATTTCGTTGGGCGGCGTGAGGTCCTTGATTTCGTAGCGCAGCACTTTCACGCCCCAGGTGGCGGCGGCTTCGTCGAGCGCGTTGACCACGCTGTGATTGATGAACTCGCGCTCTTCGAAGGTCTTGTCGAGTTCGAGCTTGCCGACCACCGAGCGCAGCGTGGTCTGCGCGAGCTGCGTGATGGCGACGATGTAGTTGGAGGAGCCGTAGCTCGCGCGCATGGCATCGGTCACCTGAAAGTAGAGCACGCCGTCGACCGTGAGCTGGGTGTTGTCCTTGGTGATGCAGACCTGGCTGGGCACGTCGAGCGGAATCTCCTTGAGCGAATGCTTGTAGGCCACGCTGTCGATGAAGGGAATGATGATGTTCAGACCGGGTTGCAGCGTGGAGTGATAACGCCCCAGACGCTCCAGAATCCAGGCGTTTTGCTGCGGCACGATCTTGATGCCGCGGCTGACGAACAGCACGGCGATGACGGCCAGGATGATGGCGATTTCCATAGAAAGAGTCTCCGGGTGTGTGTGTGGTGTCGGCAGGCCGGAATCAGCCTGCCGGATGTTGGAGGTGGGCGTCCGCCGATCCGCGCTGACCCGAGCCCGGAAGCGGCTCGATCAGCAGCACATTGCCGTCCTGCCCGGCAATGCGGTGAGGGCCGCTATGCAGCGGGCCGCGCCGCATCAGCCGCGCCGACCAGTCCGAGCCTCGGTAATGCACCCGGGCAACGCCGTCGGCCGACCAGGCCGACACGTCCACCGTGGCGCCGAGATCGAGATTGTCGTGCCGCGCGCCTTCCGGGGTGCGCCGGCTGAGCATGCGCCGTCCCAGATAGAGCGCGATGACCGCTCCTCCGCCCACCACGGTGAAGGCGACCCAATGCCCCGCAGGCGGCAGCCCGGCATGGGCGGCCAGGGCGCCCGCCACGGCGCCGATGGCCAGCATGAGCAAATAAAAGGTGCCGCTGACCAGTTCCATGGCGACAAAGAAGCCGGCCAGAATCCACCAGGCGGTCGGGTTGTCCATCTCGGGTGCTCCCTTTCGTGGCGCGAAGCTGGGCGCTTCACTCAGCGCTTTACTCAGCGAGTCACACAGATTACCTAAACTGTGCCACTTTATTCCTTCCGTGCCGGAGCCGTCATGCACTTTCGCTTTCCCATTGTCATCATCGACGAGGACTTCCGTTCGGAAAATTCTTCGGGCCTCGGCATCCGGGCGCTGGCGCAGGCCATCGAGAAGGAAGGCATGGAGGTGCTGGGCGTGACCAGCTATGGCGATCTTTCGAGCTTCGCGCAGCAGCAAAGCCGGGTCAGCGCCTTCATTCTCTCCATCGACGACGAGGAGTTCACCACGGCGGAGGAGGGCGTCGAGGCGGCCGCGCTGCATTCGCTGCGCGCCTTCATCGAGGAGATTCGCTTTCGCAATGCCGAGATTCCCATCTATCTGTACGGCGAAACGCGCACCTCGGGGCATATTCCGAACGACATCCTGCGCGAACTGCACGGCTTCATCCACATGTTCGAGGACACGCCCGAGTTCGTGGCGCGTCACATCATCCGCGAGGCGCGGGCCTATATGGAGTCGCTCGCGCCGCCGTTCTTCCGCGCACTCACGGGCTACGCGGCCGACGGCTCCTACTCGTGGCACTGCCCTGGGCACTCGGGCGGCGTCGCCTTTCTGAAGAGCCCCGTGGGGCAGATGTTCCACCAGTTCTTCGGTGAAAACCTGCTGCGTGCCGACGTGTGCAACGCGGTGGAAGAACTCGGCCAGTTGCTCGACCACACCGGCCCGGTGGCGGCCAGTGAGCGCAACGCCGCGCGCATTTTCCACGCCGATCATCTGTTTTTCGTCACCAACGGCACCTCCACCTCGAACAAGATGGTGTGGCACTCCACCGTGGCGCCGGGCGACGTGGTGGTGGTGGACCGCAATTGCCACAAGTCCATCCTGCACGCCATCATCATGACCGGCGCGCTGCCGGTGTTCCTCACCCCGACGCGCAATCATTACGGCATCATCGGGCCGATCCCCCTGGCCGAGTTCCATCCCGACAACATCGCCCGCAAGATTGCGCTCAATCCGCTCACGCGGCATCTGGCGGGCAAGGTCAAGCCGCGCGTGCTCACCATCACCCAGTCGACCTACGACGGCGTGCTCTACAACGTCGATGCCATCAAACAGATGCTCGACGGCCACATCGATACCCTGCATTTCGACGAAGCCTGGCTCCCGCACGCCTGTTTCCACGACTTCTATCGCGGCATGCATGCCATCGGCCCCAACCGCGAGCGCACCAAGGAAGCCATGGTGTTCTCCACCCAGTCGACGCACAAGCTGCTTGCGGGTCTGAGCCAGGCCTCGCAGATCCTGGTGCAGAACGCGCAGAACCAGGAGCTCGATTTCCATCGTTTCAACGAGGCGTATCTGATGCACAGTTCCACCTCGCCGCAGTACGCCATCATTGCGTCCTGCGATGTGGCCGCGGCCATGATGGAACCGCCGGGCGGCACCGCGCTGGTCGAAGAGAGCATTCTGGAAGCCATGAACTTCCGCCGCGCCATGCGCAAGGTCGATGCCGATTACGGCCAGGACTGGTGGTTCAAGGTCTGGGGGCCGGACGCGCTGGCGGAGGAGGGCACCGGCGAACGCGACGACTGGCTGCTGCACGCCCAGGACGGCTGGCACGGCTTCGGCGCCGTGGCCGACGGCTTCAATATGCTCGATCCCATCAAGTCGACCATCGTCACGCCGGGCCTGAACATCAACGGCGATTTCGACGCCACCGGCATCCCGGCCGCCATCGTCACCCGGTTCCTGGCCGAGCATGGCGTGATCGTCGAGAAGACCGGGCTGTACAGCTTCTTCATCATGTTCACCATCGGCATCACCAAAGGCCGGTGGAACACCCTGGTCACGGCGCTGCAGCAGTTCAAGGACGACTACGACCGCAACCAGCCGCTGTGGCGCATCCTGCCCGAGTTCGTGGCGCAGAATCCGCGCTACGAGCGCATCGGCCTGCGCGATCTGTGCCAGCAGATCCACGAGGCCTATCGTGAGCAGGACGTGGCCCGTCTGACCACCGAGATGTATCTCTCCGATCTGCAGCCCGCCATGACGCCAACCGAGGCCTACGCCAAGATGGCGCACCGCGAGATCGAGCGCGTGGAAATCGACCAGCTCGAAGGGCGCATCACGGCGGCGCTGGTCACGCCGTATCCGCCGGGCATTCCGCTGCTCATTCCGGGCGAGCGTTTCAACGCCCCCATCATGCGCTACCTGCAGTTCGCCCGCGACTTCAATCTGCGCTTCCCGGGATTTGCCACCGACGTGCATGGACTGGTGACGGAAACCGACGCCAGCGGCAACAAACGCTATTTCGTGGACTGCGTACGCAACGCGGCCTGAGATCGGCGGCGGAAGGGGCGGCAGGCGGGAGCCTCCGCCTTGATGGCAGCATCGTCAGGCCGTCTTATTTATTTGACATAATGCACATATGTTCTCGTTTAATTGGGCCGTGCAGGATTCCACGGGCCATCCATCACCAGCTTCCCTTGGGACGATCCTTGCCCATGGCTTTGGCAATCATGTCGGCGATGTCCTTGTGATGCATATTCGTGGCCAGCGCCAGTGCCGTGTAGCCCAAGGCGTTTTTCAGATTGGGATCGGCGCCTTCGTCCAGCAACAGCTTCACCGTGCTGTCGTACCCGAAATACGCCGCCATCATCAGCGGTGTCGAGCCGTTGGGCGCCGCGGCGTCGATATAGGCGGAATGATCGAGCAGATACTTGACGATCTCGGTGCGTCCCCGGGTTGCGGCGTAAGACAGCGGCGTCCAGCCCGGCTTGTTGATCTCTGCGCCTTTGTCGACCATCATTTTCACGATGCCCAGATCGCCTTGCAGGCAGGCAATCATCAGCGCGTTCTCGTTGGACGGGTTGAGCTGGTTCAGGCGGATATGCGGATCGTCGATCAAGACCTGCGCCACTTTGAGCGACTTGTAGCGCAAGGCCAGATACAGCGCCGAATTGCCCTTGTCGTCCACCGCATTGGGATCGAAGCCCTTGGCCAGCAGGCTGCGCACCGCGCCAGCATCGTCAATATTGACGGCGCGGAAAAAATCGGTATACGCGCCGGCCTGCGCCCATCGCCCCGCACTGGCGAGCAGCAAGGCAGCGGTCGATTGGATGAAAAAGCGGCGGTAATTGTTCATAAACAACTCGAAAAAATACTTTTAACCAATTGATTTATTGAAGAAAAAGCTGTGTGAAATTCTCGCTGGTCTGCGCCGCGAGTTCAGATGCGTCCACGCCTCGCAATTCGGCCAGGTATTCGGCCACATAAGCCACATAGGCCGGCTCATTGGTCTTGCCGCGGTGCGGCATGGGTGCCAGATAAGGACTGTCGGTTTCGATCAGCAGGCGGTCGGCAGGAATCTGTACCGCGACTTCGCGCAGGGCCTGCGCGTTCTTGAACGTCACGATGCCGGCGATGGAGATGTAAAAGCCCAGATCAAGGGCGCGGCGTGCCACATCCCAGTTTTCGGTAAAGCAGTGCATCACGCCGCGGGCACGGCCCTGCCCTTCCTCGCTCAGAATGGCCAGGGTGTCGTCCGCGCTGGCGCGGGTGTGGATGATCAGCGGTTTGTCGAGTTGCAACGCGGCGCGGATGTGCACGCGGAACCGCTCGCGCTGCCAGGCCATGTCGGCCACGGTGCGCTCGCCCAGACGGTAATAGTCCAGCCCGGTTTCGCCGATGCCCACCACGCGAGGCAGTACAGCCCGCTGCGTCAGGTCTTCCACCGTGGGTTCGCGCACGCCTTCGTTGTCCGGGTGCACGCCCACCGAGGCCCACACCCCCGGATAGCGCAGGGCGATGGCATGCACGGCGTCGAACTCTTCCAGCGTGGTGCAGATGTTGAGCGCGCGCGTCACGCCTCGCTCCTGCATCTGCGCCAGCACCTGATCCAGGCGTTCCTCCAAGCCGGGATAGGCGAGATGGCAATGCGAGTCGGTCAGCGCAGCGGTCATGTTTCAGGTCGGTTCAGATGGTGTTGGTCGGCTTGCCGCTGGCCTCGGCGGCGCCCAGGGCTTCTTCGATCTTGACCTTGAGCTGCCGGGCCTTGTCATCGGCAGGAAAGCGCACGCCGATGCCTTGAGGGCGGTGATTGGCAGCGTTGGCCGGGTTGATCCACGCGACCTTGCCCTCGACGGGATAGCGCTGCGGATCATCCACGATGGTGAGCAGCAGATAGACCCCCTCCCCCAGCCGATACTCGTGCGGCGTGGGCACGAAGATGCCGCCTTCGGGAAAGAAGGAAATATAGGACGCATACAGTGCCGGTTTTTCCTTGATGGCGAGCTGAAGCACGCGGGGCTTGTTGGCGGCTGCGGCTGCGGGGCGGGGTGGGGTCGCCATGGGTCAATCTCCTCGGGAGAAAAGCTGAGCGAATTCTAGGAGCAGCGCGTCGCTGGCGAGTGCCTGGTTCAGGGGAAATCCGGCAAGCCGCTGTCGGGTGGTCCAGGACCGCAGGGCTTTGGCGAGCCTGAGGAGGGACGTCCGACCGGCCAGCGCGGCCAGGGCCTGGGCCTTCTGCGGCAGATAAAGCGGGGCGCCGCCAGCCAGTACGCGCTGCAGATCGGAGCCGATCTTCAACAGGGTCGCCACGCCGACCTTCTGATCGGGCGGCGGCGGCAGGACGGACGACGATACTTCCCTGCTCGGCTGCTGCGCCAGAGCGTCGATCAGGCCCTCGGCCCACTCCAGGCCCGCGGCGGGGTTGGACTGATAGACCGCGCCCTGCGACCAGGCGAGAACAGCCTCTTTCGCACGGGCGGCGCCGATCTGCGCGAGCTGGCCCTGCGCCTCCACGGTGCTGGGACGAGGCAGGGCGACCAGTCGGCAGCGGCTGCGCAACGTGGGCAACACCGCGTCGATGCGGTGGGCGCCCAGCAAAAACTGCACGTCCTCCGGGGGCTCCTCGAGGGTCTTGAGCAAGGCGTTTGCCGCGGCGGGGTTGAGCGCGTCCAGGGGATAGACCAAAGCCACTTTGGCACGGCCGCGATGGCTGGTGCTCACCGCCCAGTCGTTCAAACGGCGGATCTGTTCGATGCGGATGTCCTGGCTGGCTGCCGTCTTGGCATCCGGCCGTGCGGACGACTCCTCAGCCAGATTGAGGCCGAGCTCCGGCCACAGCGCCTCGGGGGCGGCAACCAGAAAGTCCGGGTGGGTACCCGCCGCCAGCAGCGCGCAACTCGCGCAGCGACCACAGGCCCGATAGGCCGTCAGCGCCGAAGGCAGGCGGCTTGCTTCAGCCGCTGCGGCCGCGGGACTCTGCGGCGATTCACAAAGCAGCGCCGCGGCGGCCCGCTGCAGCAAGGGCCATTTCCCATAACCTTGCGGGGCATGTATCAGCCAGGCTGAATTCATTTTGATTCAAAGACTTGAAGCGTATTTCTCAAGTGCTCTGTGATGATCTTCTGCACCCCGTCGAGCGACTGGGTGCCGTCGACGACGAGCCATCGACCAGGCGCGGCAGCAGCCTGCTGCAAATAGTTGGCGCGCACGCGGGCGAAGAAATCCACGCTTTCCTGCTCGAAGCGATCGCGTTGACGGGTCTGCGCCAGACGTTGTGCCGCCACTTCAGGAGGAACGTCGATGAGCACGATGACATCGGGCTGCAGTCCGGGGTGAACCCAGCGCGCCAGGGCTTCGAGCCGCTCGGTGGGAATGCCTTTGCCGCCGCCCTGATAGGCCAGGGTCGCCGCGGTGAAGCGGTCGCAGACCACGTCCACACCCTTGAGCAGGGCCGGCTCGATGACCCGCAGCACATGCTCCTGCCGCGCCGCGAACATCAGCAGCGCCTCGGTGGCCGGGCGCATCGCCTGGTGCAGCAGCAGCTCGCGGATCTTTTCGCCGACTTCGGTGCCTCCGGGCTCGCGGCTGAGCACGACCTCACGGCCCGCAGACCGAAGAACGTCGACCACGGCCTGCAGCTGCGTCGATTTACCGGCGCCATCGATGCCCTCGAGAGAGACGAACAGGCCGGGTCGGTAGGGATTGAGTGCGCTCATTGCGTTTTGAGAATGTATCGGGCGACCGCCGCGTTGTGCTCGGCGAGGGTGTCGGAGAACTGGCTGGTGCCATTGCCGCGGGCCACGAAGTACAGCGCCTTGATCGGCGCGGGGTGCAGGGCAGCCTGCAGGGCGGCTTCGCCAGGCAGGGCGATGGGCGTTGGCGGCAAGCCGCTGATGAGGTAGGTGTTGTAGGGGCTCGGCGTCTGCAGATCACGCTTGGTCAGATTGCCCTGAAAACGCGGCCCCATCCCGTAGATCACGGTCGGATCGCTTTGCAGCGGCATGCCGGCGCGAAGGCGATTGACGAAGACTGCGGCGATTTTCTCGCGGTCCTGCGGGCGTCCGGTTTCCTTTTCGATCAGCGAGGCCAGCACCAGCGCCTGTTCCGGGGTTTGCAGCGGCAGATCGGGCGCGCGCTGCGCCCATGCCACGGCGAGCCGTTTCTGCATCGCCTGGTAGGCGCGGCGCAGGACATCGATCTCCGACGAACCCCGCGCATAGAGGTAGGTGTCGGGAAAGAACGCGCCCTCCGGCGGGATCTGCCCCGGAGCCCCGATGCGCTGCATGATCTGCTGCGGCGTGAGGTTGCCGACGTCGTGCTGCAGCCCGGGCGCCGCGGCCATGGCCTGCAACATCTGCTCGAACGTCCAACCCTCCGGAATGGTGAGGGAAAGCAAGGTCTGATCGCCCCTTGCCATGCGCTCAAGCAAGACCCAGGGCGTCATCCCGGCGCTGATTTCGTAGCTGCCGGCCTTGAGCTCGGTGCCGCGGCCGGTCACCCGGGCGAGCCAATAGAACAGGCGAGGTTGAAGGTCGGCCCCTTGAGCCCGGATCTGTCTCGCCGCCGACAGCGCGGAGCTGCCCGGCCGAACCGAAAAATCGAGCGGACTCTCCCGCAACGCGATGGGCTGGTTGGCCCACCAGACCCCTGCGCCCATGAGCATCAGCAGGGCGATCAGGGCAAGAAGCAGGAGATTTTTGAGTAAACGCACGATGTCCGAAGCGGGTCCTTCCCCGCACGGTACGCGCCGCTGCGCGCCCGGTCCGGGAAACCTTCCTATAGTAGGGCCTGTCCACCCCGCTTCCGTCCCTCCATGCCTCTGTCGTCCTGCCCTCTCGATACGATTTCCGTCCTGCGCGTTTCAGGCCCACAAGGCGCCGATCTGCTCCAGGCCCAACTCAGCCAGGATTTTCAGCACTGGAAACCCGAGGAAGCACGGTTGGCGGCGCTGCTCAATCCCCAGGGGCGCATGCTGGCCGACTTCGTCGCCGTGCAGATCGGCCCGGAGCAGATCGCGCTGCTGCTCGATGCCTCGATTGCCGCCGCCGCGCTGCAGCGCTTGCGCATGTTCGTGCTGCGCCTGAAATGCACGCTGGACGATGTCAGCGCGCAATGGGCTCGCTACGGGCTTTTGGCAGCGTCCGCCGACGACTATCCGGCGGAGCTCGCGCCGCCAGCGCAGCCCTGGTCGGTGCGTCCGATCGCCGGCGGCGCCCTGCTGGTGCGCCTGCCCCAGGCCGACACGAGCGTGCGCTGCATGCTGCTGGCCGAGGTCGGGCAGCCGGCCCTGGCCGGCCTCGGCGAACGCCTCGCGGGTCTTCCGCCGCTGCCAGCCTCAGACTGGGCGCTCCAGGGCATTCGCGCCGGTCTGCCGCATCTGGTGGCCGCCACGCAGCAGATGTTCGTGCCGCAAATGCTCAATTTCGAACACATCGGCGGGGTGAGCTTCAAGAAGGGCTGTTATCCGGGGCAGGAGGTGGTGGCGCGCAGCCAATACCGCGGCACGCTCAAGCGCCGCACCTACCTGGTTTCGGGCGCCGCGGCGATGCTGCCCGCCCAGGAGGTGGTGCATACGGCCGATCCGGGGCAGCCCTGTGGCGTGGTGGTCAACGCGGCGGTGGATGCGGACGGGATATGGTGGGCCCTGGCGGAGTTGAAAATCGCCCTGGCCGAACAACCAGGGCTGTACCTGGGCAGCATCGGCGGCCCGGCGTTGCAGGTACACGCCCTGCCCTACGCGCTCACGGCGCCGGATTGAGGCCGCCTCATTCCCTTGGCGCCGAGGCCGCCCGCAAGGCCTGCGCCGCGGCCTCGACCGCCTGTTCGGCTTCGGGCAGCGCCCGACTCATCTTGATGAAATCGTGGGTGACGCCCGCCCACTCCGTCGCCTCGACCGCCACGCCCGCGCGACGCAGTTGCGCGGCGTAGGCCAGGCCTTCGTCACGCAGGGGATCGCAGCCGGCCACCGCGATCCAAGCGGCCGCGACGCCTCGGTGATCGGCCGCGCGCTGCGGCGCGAAACGCCAGTCGCCGGCGTCGGCTCGATCTCGCAGATAGAGGCCGAAAAACCAGTCGATCTGTTCGCGCTCCAGCAGAAAGCCGTGACCGTAGCGCCGCTGCGAAGGCGTTTCGTGCGCGCTGCCCATGCCGGGGTAGAAGAGCAGTTGCAGGGCCAGCGGCAGTTGGGCATCGCGTGCCGCGAGGGCGCAGGCCGCGGCCAGCGTGCCTCCGGCGCTGTCTCCGCCCACGGCGAGGCATCGGGTATCCACGCCCAGCATGTCGCCATGGGCAGCGAGCCATTGCAAGGCGTCCCAACTGTCGTTGAACGCCGTGGGAAAGCGGTGTTCGGGCGCGAGCCGGTAGTCGAGCGACAACACCATCCACCCGGAACGCAGCGCAAGCTGGCGGCAGAGCGCGTCGTGCGTGGCGGCGCTGCCGATGACAAAACCCCCGCCATGCAGATACAGCAGCGCGGGCTGCGGGACCTGCCAGTCCGCGGCGCGGGCGGCGTAACGGCGCAGGGCCAGACGCTCACCGTCGCGGCTTGGACAATCGAGCGTATCCGCCAGAGGCAGATCAGCCGGCGCGAAGTCGAGCACCTGGGCCATGCGCGCGTAGCTGGCCCGGGCCTGCTGCGGCGTCTGTGTCCAGAAGGGAGGCTGGCCCGCACGCGCGATGCGTTGCAGCAGCTCGCGCATGCGTGGCGTCAGGTCGGCCTCGGGCGGGCTTGCTGGCGTCAGGTCGTCCATGCCCATAGCGGCAGGTCGTGCTGTTGTGCCAGTGCGGTCAACTGCGCCACGGTGTGCGATTTGCACCAGCGGGCGATCGACCGGTGCGTCGTGCCTTGCGCCACCTGCGCCAGCGCGCGCTGGAAATGCGCCTCGAGCGCCGCGATGGCCGCCAGACCGTCGGCGCAGGCGTAAACCCCGTACTCCGGCAGCGCGCCGCCCAGCATTTGGCCCGGCGCCGTCATGCCCAGCGCGCGCGGAGCGGCGGCAAACCCAGCGGCGTCGGACAGGGCGATTTCGAGCCGCGCGCCCTGCCCCTGCAACTTCGCCTGCAGCAGCGCGCCCATGGCGGCCTCGGTCGCCAGCAGGGCGCCCATCATGTCGGCCAGCAGGGTGCTGGGCAGGCGGGCCGAGTCGATGAGCCCCGCTTCGGCTTGGAAGGTGAGGTCGTGGCCCGGCAGGTGGGCCTGGGCTCCGGGGTAGCCGACGATGAAGACGGCGCTGAGCTGGGGATGACGGGCGGCCAGGCTGCGCCGGTCCAGCCCCAGGCGCTTGAGCGCCGCGGGTCGGAACGCGGTGAGCAGCAGATCGCTGTGCTGCAGCGTCTCCTGCAGTGCGGCCTGGCCCTCGGCTGTCTTCAGATCGAGGGTGCGCACGGGCACGCCTTTGTGCAGGGCGCGGTAGAGCGCGGGCGACATCTGCGCCATCGGGTCACCGCCGGGCGGCTCGATTTTCGACACTTCGGCACCCAGCGCCCTCAGGCGTGCCGCCGCGACCGGGCCCGGCAGATTCAGCGCCAGCGTGACGATCCGGACGCCGTTCAGCGGCTTGAAATGGCGGGGTTGGCGGGGATAGAGGCGTGCGGTGCCGGACATGTTCGGAGATCGAGAGTCAATCGAGCGTGCGGTCGAGCATACGCTGCAGCTCCCGCCGATCCAGCTTGCTGGGGCGTCCCTGGCGTGCAGCTTGCGGCTCGGGGCTCAGGCGCCGCAGCTCGGCCTGTCGCTCCCGTTCCAGCCGGCTGGCCTCGGTCTCCAGGTACATGGCCTGCGCCAGCGGGGCGGACTGGCGCTGCAGACCGACTTGCCGTACTTCGATCTCCCGCCGTTCGCGCTCCAGTTCGATGCGCAGCACATCGCCGATGCGCACCTCCTTGGCGGGCTTCGCCGGATGCCCGTTCACCTGGACGCGACCCCGATCGCACTGCGCCGCGGCCAGAGCGCGCGTCTTGAACCACCGCGCGGCCCAAAGCCACTTGTCCAGGCGCTGCGATGCGGGCGGTGCGGACACGGCGCTCACATCAAGGCCCGGGCCGCGATGTCGAGCGAGCGCAGCCGCAAAGCCGGATCGAACACATCGCTCACCAACATGAACTCGTCGGCCCGGGTCGATTCGGCCAGTGCGGCGAAACCCTGGCGCACCGTTTCCGGACTGCCGATCACGGCAGCCGCCAGAAAATCGTGCACCGCAGCCCGCTCCTGGGGATGAAGCTGCTCAAGATAGCCCGCCACCGGCGGCTGCAAGCGGCCGCGCTGTCCGGTGAGAATGCCCAGCACGCGCTGATAAGTGCTGCTGGCCAGGAACTGCGCTTCCTCATCCGTCGGTGCGGCAATCAGGGGCACGCCCACGATCACATAAGGTCGATCCAGATGGGAGGACGGCTGGAACTCCTCTCGATACAGCGCCAGGGCCTGATGCAGAAAGCGTGGCGCGAAGTGCGAGGCGAAGGCATAGGGCAGGCCGCGCTGCGCCGCCAATCGGGCGGAGAACAGGCTGGAGCCCAGCAGCCAGATCGGCACCTGCGTTCCGGCACCCGGCATCGCGACCAGGCGCTGGCCGGGCTCGGCCGGGCCGAGCAGGCGCTCGAGTTCGGCGACGTCGCGCGGGAAATCTTCTTCACGCTCGACGCGGTCGCGGCGCAAGGCCCGCATGGTCAGTGGATCGGTGCCGGGCGCGCGCCCCAGCCCAAGATCGATCCGCCCCGGATAGAGCTCGGCCAGCGTGCCAAAAGCCTCCGCCACGACCAGCGGCGCATGATTGGGCAACATGACGCCCCCGGAACCGACCCGGATGCGCTGCGTACCTGCGGCCACATAGCCGACGAGCACCGCCGTGGCCGAACTCGCCACGCCGGCCAGATTGTGGTGCTCGGCCAGCCAGTACCGCTTGAAGCCCAGCGTCTCGGCATGTTGCGCGGTGCGCAGGGTGATCTGCAAAGCGTCGGCGACGGTGCCGGGTTCACGCACGGCAACGAGATCGAGCAGGGATAAGGCGATCTTTTTCAGGGGGTGCATGACGGCATTTTGCGGCCGTTGCGCCTGCCTTGCAGGCCGGGGCTTATGACGCCTAAGAGGCCGCCATCTGCCTGGCCACCACCACGATTTCGATGCGCCAGCGCGGATCGGCCAGCGCGGCCTGCACGGTGGCCCGCGGCGGCGTATGGCCGGGCGCCACCCAGGCATCCCAGACGGCATTCATGCGCCCGATGTCGGCGATATTGGCGAGGAAGATCTGTACGCTGAGCAAATGGGCTTTGCTGCTGCCGCATTCGTGCAGGAGACGGTCGATATGGCCCAGCACTTCGCGGGTCTGGTCTTCCAGATCGGCGTCGGGGCGCAGTTCGGGCACCTGACCGGCGAGGTACACCGTTCCGGCGGAAATGGCCGCCTCGCTCAGGCGCGGGCCAACGTGAAGTCGTTCAATCATGGAAGTCCTTGGAATCAAGCGTCGCATGCCCGAAAAGTTCACAAGCGGGTTCACAAGCGCTCAGCGGTCGGTCGGCAGGAACAGGCTCTCCTTGATCTCTTCCATCACCACATAGCTGTGCGATTCGGCCGAGACGGGAAGCCGCTTGAGGATGTCACCCAGCAGGTGACGGTATTCCTTCATGCCACGCAGACGGAATTTCACCAGATAGTCGAAGCTGCCCGAGACCAGATGGCATTCCATGACGTCGGGCATGTGCAACAGCTCCTGGCGCACGCGGTCAAACACATCGCCTGACTTCGAGGCGAGCTTGATCTCGACGAAGACCAGCAGGGTCTTGCCCAGCGCCTCAGGGCTGACGCGGGCGTTGTAACCGGTGATCACCCCGGCGCGCTCCATGCGCTTGACCCTTTCGGTACAGGGCGACGCCGACAGCCCGACCTGGCTGGCCAGCTCGGTCATGGCGATGCGACCCTCCCGCTGAAGGATGTCCAGAATGCGGCGGTCGATGCGATCGAGTTCGTACATATAACGGGCAAGAGGAGGAAGACCGATCAGTGGCAGCGATTTTCACTGCCGAAGTGATTAAAAACAAGCGAAATTTCTGCATCGACCCGACTAAATTTCGCGCATCGACCAACCACAGGGTATTTGCAATGAAAGTCATCGTTCTCGGCGCCGGCGTGATCGGAACCACCACGGCGTACTACCTCGCCAAGTCGGGTGCCGAGGTCACGGTCATCGACCGTCAGAACGCCTGTGCGATGGAAACCAGCTTCGCCAATGCCGGTCAGGTGTCTCCCGGCTACTCCACGCCCTGGGCCGCGCCCGGCATTCCGTTGAAGGCGCTGAAATGGATGTTCCAACGGCATGCGCCGCTGGCGATCCGGCCGGACGGGAGTCTGTGGCAAGTGCGCTGGATGGCGCAGATGCTGCGCAACTGCACCGCCGAACGCTATGCCGTCAACAAGGAGCGCATGATGCGGCTGGCCGAGTACAGCCGCGCCAGCCTGCAGGCGCTGCGCGCCGAAACCGGCATCGCCTACGAACAGCGCACCGGCGGCACGCTGCAGGTCTTCCGCAGCCAGGCCCAGCTCGACGCCGTGCAGCGCGACATCACCGTGCTGGAAGAATGCGGCGTGCCCTACGA
>JAJTBQ010000358.1 GCA_021286835.1 Thiomonas sp. | reverse complement strand
CACGGCATCGACCTTTCGCCCGCACTCGAACGGGTGCTGGCCGAATGTCCCCACGAACCGCTGCGCGAGGATCTGCTCGCCCCCATCCCTTCCCTGCTGATGCAGGCGGGGCGGTCGCTCGGGCTGCCCTGGCAGCGCCTGCCGAAAATGATCGATCCCTCGCGCTGCGGGCCCGGCCACTGCCCGCCCGAGGCGTTCTGGTCGGCGCACACCCTGCTGGAGCAGGCCGTCGCGCACGGCGCCGAGCTGCGCACCGGCGTGCTGGCGACGCGGGTGCTGTTCGAGCAGGGACGGGCGATCGGCGTCGAGGCGCGCGATCACGGCACGATGCAGATCTTCCGCGCCGGGCGCGTCATCCTGAGTGCGGGCGGCATTGCCAGCCCGGCCATCCTGCAGCGCAGCGGGGTGGAGCAGGCGGGCCATGGTTTCTTCTGCGACCCGTTGCGCATCGTCATGGCCCATGTGCCGCTTGCAAGGCAGTCGCACGACATTGCCATGTCGGCCGGTTACTTCGACACCGAGGCCGGCTACATGCTGTCCGACATCACCATCCCGGCTCATTTCTTTCGCGCTTTCACCTGGGCCGCCGGCCGGCCCGATCAGTTGCTCAGCTACGGCCACACCGCGATGATCATGGTGAAGATCCGCGACGACATCGAAGGACGCATCGACGCGCACGGCCGCCCCTGGCGGCGTTTCGGGCCGGGCGACAAGCTGAAGATGCGCACGGGCGTCGAGCAGGCCCGGGCGGTGCTGAAGGCGGCGGGCGCGGGCAGGCCTTATGTCTCACCCTGGGTCGCGGCGCATCCGGGCGGGTCGGTGCGGCTGGGCGAGTTGCTCGACGAGCGCCTGAGCTGCCATAGCCCGAACCTGCATGTGTGCGATGCCTCGGTCATTCCCGAGCCGTGGGGCCTGCCGCCCACCCTCACCCTGCTGGCGCTGGGCAGCGATCTCGCGTGGCGTCTATCGCACCAGGGGTGATAACGCAGCGCGCCACGCCGCCTCGTCAAATCCGACCAGCAGCACGCCGCCCGTTTCGACCACCGGACGCTTGATGGCGCTGGGATGCTGCGCCAGCACGGCCACCGCACTGGCGGCGTCGCGCGCGGCGGCCTGCGTGGCCGCATCGAGCTTGCGCCAGGTGGTGCCGCGCCTGTTCAGCAGCGCTTCCCATCCGACGGCATCGGCCCAGGCCGCAATCTGGCTTGCGTGGGGCGCGGTCTTCTTGAAATCGACGAACCGGTAGTCCTGGCCTTGCGACTGCAGCCACTGCCGCGCCCGCTTGACGGTGTCGCATTGGGTCAGGCCATAAACCGTCAGCGTTGGCATCTCGTTCATGTGGAGGCCTTGTCGCGCCGGAAAATCCACTGATCGGCCTTGGAGGCTTCGGGCACGAAGCGGTAGCCCTCGCTGTCGAAGGCCTTGAGTCGTTCCACGTTGGAAAACCGGTGCTTGATGACGTAACGCGCCATGAGACCGCGCGCGCGCTTGGCGTAGAAGCTGACCACCTTGTAGCCCTTCTGCGGCGTTCCGTCCTGAAACACGGGCTGCACCACACGCGCCTGGAGCACGCGGCGATCCACGCTGCGGAAGTACTCGTCGGAGGCCAGATTCACCAGCACGGGCTCGCCCTTGCCGTCGGCCAACTCGGCGTTGAGGTTCTCGGCGATCTGCGAGCCCCAATAGGCATAGAGATCCTTGCCCTGGGCATTGGACCAGGCCGTGCCCATTTCAAGGCGGTAAGGCCGCATCAGATCGAGCGGCCGCAATAGACCATACAGACCGCTGAGCACGCGCAGATGCTGCTGCGCCCATTGCAGATCCTTCTCGCTCAGGCTGTTGGCATCCAACCCTTCATAGACATCGCCGTTGAACGCCAGAACGGCCTGTTTGCTGTCCTCGGGCGTGAACCGCGGCTTCCAATCGGCGAACCGGGCGGCATTGAGCGCGGCCAGCTTGTCGGAGATGCCCATGAGCGCGCTGAGCTGCTGCGGGCTCTGCTTGCGCAGGCCGTCCACCAGCGTCTTGGCCTGCCGGATGAACTGCGGCTGGGTGGCGATGGACGTCGTCGGCGGGGTGGTGTAGTCGAG
>JAJTBQ010000357.1 GCA_021286835.1 Thiomonas sp. | reverse complement strand
CCTTTGTCGTGAAACAACCTTGATTTCGGGTTGTTTGTCTCCTCAGTCCCTCTTGTTGGGGTGCGCTGGATCCATCCAATCGCAATGAAAAGTATTGTTCGAATTTTGTGCCTCGCCCGCACTAGGGGCGAACCCTGAGAGCTTCAAGTTGGTGCATGGGGCGCCGCGTCAACGACCCAGCCCTGGAAACAGCTTGAGCAGACCGTCGCTCATCATCTCCACCGCGAGCGCCGAGAGAATCAGGCCCATCAGGCGGGTCATCACGTTGATGCCGGTCTTGCCGAGGAAGCGCGCAATCGGTTCGGCCGCCATGAAGCAAAGCGCGGCTGCCGCCGCGATGATGACGCCGTAGCTGATCAGCACCGCGTGCTGCCACCAATGATGGGTGTTGCTGGCATAGATGATCACCGTACTGATGGTGGCCGGACCGGTCAGCAGGGGAATGGTGAGGGGTACCACCGCCACACTGGCACGGTCGGCGGCTTCTTCCACCTCGTCGCTGGTCGATTTGGTCGCGCCGGTCTTGGCGTTGAGCATGCTGATGGCACTGATCAACAGCAGCATGCCGCCGCCGACCTGGAAGGAGGCGATGGAAATGCCGAAGAAGTGCAACAAATCGGCGCCCACCACCGTGCTGAGGGCGATGACCAGAAACGCCGAGATCGAGCTGACGAGGATGGTCCGCTTCTTCTGCTCCTGCGTGAAACTCTCGGTGAACAGGATAAAGAAGGGGATGATGCCCAGGGGATTGACGATCGCCAGCAGGGCGATCAGGGGTTTGACCAGATTCATGGGTTTGAAAGGGAGTGCGCGCGGGCCCCATTATCGGGGCACCGCGCGGCTCAACCCTCGCGCCCGGCCCTTCTTGCGCCCGGAGGCCCGGCGCTCAGATCACCCTTGAATAGCGCGGCTGCAGCAGTTGCTCGCGAGGCTGGTGCAGGTAGCCGTCGAATTGCATGGCCACGATGCGCACCAGCAGACGGCCTTGGGGCGTGACGCGAACCTGCAGACCTTGCGGCCCTTCGCGCACGACCAGTCCCGCCTCCTCCAGCGGCTTGAGACGCTGCAGATCGAGGGCGAAAGTCGTGGCGGCATCGACCTTGAAGGCATCGGCAAGGGCGACGAGGTCGAGGTGGAAATCGCACATCAGCCGCTGGATGGCGGTGCGGCGCAGGTGGTCTTCGGGGGTGAGGTGCACGCCCCGAGCGGCCGGCAGCTTGTTGAACGCCAGCATCTCGGTGTATTCGTCGATGGTTTTGGCGTTTTGCGCGTAGCAGTTGCCTACATTGGAGATGCTGGACACGCCGAAGGCCAGCAGATCGAGTTCGGCCTGCGTGGAGTAGCCCTGGAAATTGCGGTGCAGCTTGCCCTCGCGCTGGGCGCGGGCGAGTTCGTCGTCGGGCTTGGCGAAATGATCCATGCCGATGTAGACATAGCCGGCCTCTTGCAGGCGCCGGATGGCCAGGCCCAGCAGGCCGAGCTTGACGTCGGCCGAAGGCAGATCCTCGGCGTTGATGCGGCGCTGGGGTTTGAACAGATGCGGCAGATGCGCATAGCTGTAGAGCGAAAGCCGGTCGGGCGAGAGCTCCATGACCTGATCGAGCGTGCGGGCGAACGAGTCCAGGTTCTGGAAGGGCAGCCCGTAGATCAGGTCAAGGCTGATGGAGCCGAAACCGTGGGCTCGCGCGGCGTCGATGACCAGACGGGTTTCGTCCACGCTCTGGATGCGGTTGACCGCCTGCTGCACTTCCGGCGCGAAATCCTGCACACCCACGCTCATGCGGTTGAAGCCAAGATGGGCGAGGTGGGCCACGCGCTTCTCGTCCACCTTGCGCGGGTCGATCTCGATCGAGAATTCGCCGCCCGGCTGAAGGTCGAAATGATCGCGCGTCATGGCCATGAGCCGTGCGGCCTCCTCGTCACTCAGGAAGGTGGGGGTGCCGCCGCCCCAGTGAAGCTGCGTCACCGGCAGCCGGGTCTGCAGAATGCCGGCGATCAGCTTGAGCTCCTGCTCCACGCTGTCGAGATAAGGGGCGGAACGGCCGTGATTCTTGGTGGGAATCTTGTTGCAGCCGCAGTAGTAGCACAGGGTCTCGCAGA
>JAJTBQ010000034.1 GCA_021286835.1 Thiomonas sp. | reverse complement strand
TCCATGTACTTTTCTTCAATGACCACCGACACCTTGATTTCCGAGGTGGAGATCATCTGGATGTTGATACCTTCTTCCGACAGGGTGCGGAACATCTTGCTGGCCACGCCCGCGTGCGAACGCATGCCCATGCCCACGATGGAAACCTTGCACACTTTCGGATCACCGAGGATTTCCTTGGCGTCGATATGGCCCTGCACCGTGGTCTTGAGGATGTCGAGCGCCCGTGCGTAATCGCCGCGCCCCACGGTGAAGGTGAAGTCGGTGAAGCCGGCCACGCTCTGGTTCTGCAGAATCATGTCGACTTCGATGTTGGCGTCGCCTACAGCGCTGAGAATCTGATACGCGATGCCCGGACGGTCAGGCACGCCGACCACGATGATCTTGGCTTCGTCGCGGGCAAAGGCGATGCCCGACACCACGGCTTGTTCCATGTTTTCGTCTTCCTCAAAGGTGATGAGTGTGCCGCTGCGCGACTCCTGCTCCAGGGGCAGATCCCAGGGGGTCAGGCTGGAAAGCACGCGCAGGCGAACCTCGTACTTGCCTGCGAACTCCACTGACCGGATCTGCAGCACCTTGGAGCCGAGGCTGGCCATTTCCAGCATTTCCTCGAAGGTGATGGTGTCCAGCCTGCGGGCTTCAGGGACGATGCGCGGATCGGTGGTGTAAACGCCATCGACATCGGTGTAGATCTGGCATTCATCGGCCTGAAGCGCGGCCGCGAGCGCCACACCCGAGGTGTCCGACCCGCCGCGGCCCAAGGTCGTGATGTTGCCCTGCGCATCCACGCCCTGGAACCCTGCCACCACAGGCACGATGCCCTGCGCCAGGTCGGCCTTGAGTTTGTCGGCGTCGATGGATTCGATGCGAGCCTTGGTGAAGGCACTGTCGGTATGCACCGCGATCTGAGCGCCGGTATAGCTGCGGGCCTTGTGGCCCAAGGCCTGCAAGGCCATCGCCAGAAGCCCGATGGTGACTTGTTCCCCGGTGGAGGCCACGACGTCGAGTTCACGCGGGTCGGGCTGGGGCTGAATGTCTTTGGCCAGCGCGATCAGCCGATTGGTTTCACCGGACATGGCCGACACCACCACCACGACCTGATGCCCCGCTTCGTGCCATTTGGCCACGCGCCGCGCGACGTTTTTGATCCGTTCGGCAGAACCCACCGAGGTGCCGCCGTATTTCTGGACAATGAGTGCCATGAGCAATGCGTTCGAGAACTGCGAAAGCCGCTTTGCCCGGCGCACGATACGCCCGACCGTTTCGCAGAAAGCCTCACATTCTATGCCCTATCCTGAGCGGCATCTCCTCTTCTGAGAAGCAAAAACGCGCCCTGACGCAGAACAACGCAGGTCGTCAGCCGCAGTTCGAGCCGATGCGCACCACGTTCTGTCCGCAAGATCTGGCGGACCAGTTCGTCGGTGCGAGCGCGATCCAGGCGCTGCCCGTTCTGTCGCAGCCAGAGCCGCAGGACTTCGCCCGCCGAAGCGGCCCCCAGCGCCCGCAAGGTGGCGAGGTGCAGGCCCTGGGGTTGCAGGCAGTCGCGCAATTGCTGGGCTGCCCGCTCCTGGATCTGCAGGTCCACAGCCGCGCACAAGGCCGCGCTACGGCCCAGCGTCTGGCGATAGGCTGGTTCGAGCCGGGCCAAAACGGGCACCAGCTCATGTCGGATGCGACTGCGGCGAAACGCGGGGTCCGCATTCATCGGATCGTCCAGGAAGTGCACGTCGCGCGCCTTGAGCCAGTCGCGCAGCTCTGCGGCCCCGCACTCCAGCAGTGGCCGCGCAAAGGTGCAGCCGTGTCGCTGCATCTGCGCTGGCATGGCCGCCAGCCCACGCGGACCCGCGCCGCGCAACAGCGCCAGCAGGACGGTTTCCACTTGGTCATCGCCATGTTGCGCCAAGAGAACGAGCGCGCAACCCTGCGCCTTAGCGAGCTCGGCCAAGGCCAGGTAGCGGGCTTCACGCGCAGCCTCTTCCACGCTGGCACCGGGCGCCACCTCCACCTGAAGGACGGACTCTGCGTAGGCCACGCCGAGGCCGGAACAAGCCAGGGCGCAATGACGCGCAAAGGACTCGGCAGACGCTTGCAGCTGATGATTGACATGAAGCGCACAAAGTCGCTCATGCCCCCAGAGTTCGCGAGCGGCCCACAACAGGGCCGTGGAATCGGCTCCGCCGCTGAAGGCGATGCCGATGCGTCCTGCCGGAACCAAGGCCGGGTGTTGCGCCGCAAATCGCGTGAGCGCTGCGAGCGCGGGATTCTTCAGCACCGGTGGCGACGCTGACCGGCGCGATCAGCGCCCCGCCGACTTGGTGTCTTCGAACTTCCCGAAATGCTGCAGACGGTCGAGTCTTTGCTTCACCAGCTCGGCGGGCGGGGTGTGTTGGAAATGACGCAACGACTCTCCCAAGGCTCGCTTGAGTGAAGCCGCCATGGCCGCCGGGTCGCGATGCGCACCGCCCACGGGCTCGTTGACGATCTTGTCCACCAGCCCCAGAGCCTTCAGACGATGCGCCGTCAGGCCTAGCGCCTCGGCGGCCTCGGGAGCCCTTTCTGCGCTCTTCCACAAAATGGAGGCGCAACCCTCGGGAGAAATCACGGAGTAGATCGCGTATTGCAGCATCAGCAGTTGGTCACACACGGCGATGGCCAGCGCCCCGCCCGACCCGCCCTCGCCGATGATGGTGGAAATGATGGGCACTTCGAGCTGTGCCATCTCAAAGATATTGCGGCCGATGGCCTCCGACTGGCTGCGCTCTTCGGCATCGATGCCCGGATAAGCGCCCGGCGTATCCACGAAAGTGAAGATGGGCAGATGGAACTTCTCCGCCAGCTTCATCAGCCGCAAGGCCTTGCGATAGCCTTCGGGCTTGGGCATGCCGAAGTTGCGCATGGCGCGCTCCTTGGTATCGCGTCCTTTCTGGTGGCCGATCACCATGCAGGCCTGCCCCGCCAGACGGGCCAGACCGCCCACGATGGACTGATCGTCGGCAAAGGCGCGGTCGCCATGCAACTCGTGGAAATCGGTGAAGATCTGGTTGGCGTAATCCAGGGTGTAGGGCCGCTGGGCATGCCGTGCGATCTGTGTGGTCTGCCAGGGTGTGAGCTTGGCGTAGAGGTCCTTGGTCAGTTGCTGGCTTTTCTTCTGCAGGCGGCCGATTTCCTCGGAAATGTCAACGGCGGACTCGTCCTGCACATAGCGCAATTCGTCGATCTTGTTCTCCAGTTCTGCCACCGGCTGCTCAAAATCGAGAAAGACTTTTTTACTCATAGACACCTCGGAAAAATGATCTGTGCGCGATGATGGCGCACCTGCCGGAAAGGCTGCGACCGGGGAACGGCAAGAATGCCTCTTGATTCCCTGCCCCGTCGCGTCGGGCCTTTCGGCGAGCCCCGCGCGGAAACCTCAATAGTCGACCGGAAGCGGGTCCAGACTGCGCCAAATATACCAAGTCCCCACCGAACGCCAGGGGGCCCAGGCGGCGGCCACCTCGCGCACCTCGCTTTGCGTCACCGGCTCACCGGCGAAATAGGTCTGGCTCACGCCCTTGATCAAACCCAGATCGCCCAAGGGCAGCACATCGGGGCGCATCAGATGGAAGATGAGAAACATATCGGCCGTCCAGCGGCCGATGCCGCGAATGCTCAGCAGCTCCGCGGCGATGGCGTCATCGGGCATGTCCTGCCACTTGTCCGGGTGGACTTCTCCTTCGTGGAACTTGGTGGCAAGGTCGCGAACGTAGCCCGCCTTGCGTCCGGAAAGGCCGCAGGCACGCAAGGCCTCCTCGCTCAGCCCCAGCAAATGCGCGGGCGCGACTTCGGGAACCGCGGCACAGAAGCGATCCCAGACGGTTTGAGCGGCCTTGACGGAGATCTGCTGACCAATGATGGAACGCGCCAAGGTCTGAAACGGATCGCCGCGGCTTTGCAGCCGGGTTCCGGCATGCGTCTTGATGAGCTTGCGCATGACGCGATCGGTGCGCTGCAAATGGGCGCAGGCCTTGTCCCAGTCGAGCGCGGCCACGCTTGCCGCGGACGTTGCGCCACGCCCAGCCGAAGACGTTGGCCCCGCCTTGGGGCGATCGGTGGCGCTCAAGCCGACCTCCACACCGTGACGCCGCCCGGTTTGTCTTCAAGCACGATGCCCTTGGCCGTGAGTTCGGCTCGAATGCGGTCGGCCTCGGCAAAATCGCGCGCCTGTTTGGCGGCGATGCGCGCCTGCACCTGCTGCTCCACCCAGGCCGCATCGACCGAGGCGGCCTTGCGCTGCAGAAACTCGCGCGGCCGTTGCTGCAACAGCCCCAGCAAGCCGCCCAGCCCCTTGAGTAGAGCCGCCAGATCGGCATCGCCCGTCTTGTTCACTTCGGTGGCCAGATCGAACAGCGCCGCCATGGCTTCAGCGGTGTTGAGATCGTCGTTCATCGCCGTGGCGAAGGCCTGGGCGCGCGGGTGATGCCAATCGATCCGCCCGGGCAGATCGGCGAACGGGTCGAGCGCGGTGTACAGACGCGTGAGAGCAGCCTGGGCGTCCTGCAGATGCTCGTCGCTGTAGTTCAGCGGGCTACGGTAATGCGCCCTGACGATGAACAGCCGCACGGTCTCGGCATCGACATGTTGAAGAATGTCGCGAATCGTGAAGAAGTTGCCCAACGACTTGGACATCTTCTCGCCATCGACCCGCACGAAACCGTTATGCAGCCAGACCTGCGCCATGGGTTTGCCGCTGGCGCCTTCGCTCTGGGCGATCTCGTTCTCGTGATGCGGAAACTGCAGATCGGCGCCGCCGCCGTGAATATCGAACGTCTCGCCCAGCAGCGCGCAACTCATGGCCGAGCATTCCAGATGCCAGCCCGGGCGCCCCGGGCCGTCCTCCGAGGCCCATTTCACCTCGTCGGGCTCGGTGGGCTTGGCGGCTTTCCACAGCACGAAGTCCAGCGGGTCCTCTTTCGCCGTATCCACCTCGACGCGCTCACCGGCGCGCAGCTCGTCAAGCGATTTGCCCGACAACTTGCCATAGCCCGCAAACGCGCGCACATGGAAATTCACGTCACCAGCGCCGTCGCGATACGCCAGACCGCGCGCCTTGAGCTTGCCCACGAGATCGAGCATCTGCGGGATGTAGTCGGTGGCGCGCGGCTCGTGCGTCGGGCGCTCCACGCCGAGCGCGTCGGCATCTTCATGCATGGCCTGAATGAAGCGGTCGGTCAGCGCCCGGATCGATTCACCGTTTTCCTGCGCGCGGCGGATGATCTTGTCATCGATGTCGGTGATGTTGCGCACATAGGTCACCCGCAGGCCCTGCGCCTTGAGCCAGCGCTGCAGCAGGTCGAACACCACCATGACCCGGGCATGTCCGATATGACAATAGTCGTACACCGTCATGCCGCAGACATACATGCGGACATGGCCGGACTCGATCGGGACAAAGCGGACTTTCCCGCGGGAGAGGGTATTGTGGAGGTGCAACGCGGTCATGGAGTGTGGCGGGGAGACACGGTCAGCGCGCGAATGCGCCAAGTCCCCGGATAAAATCAAAAACTTAGCACAAGCCGCCGATCTTGCGCCCGGCTCGATGGGCGTGGACAACGCGCCTGCCACCGCGGCCCGTCAGGACTTTCCAGCCCAATTCTTCAGCCCCATCATGCGAAATCGCCTTCTCGCCACCCTGATCGCCCTCGCCCTGAGCGCGCCATCCGTCTGGGCGGCAGACGCAGCCAGCGTCACGCAAAGTCTGCAGAAGGGGGATCTGCAAAGCGCCCTTCAACAAGTCGACACGCTTCTGGCCCAAAAGCCCAAAGACCCGCAGTATCAGTTCCTCAAGGGGGTCATCCTGACCGAGCAGAAGAAGGACGCACAGGCCATCCAGATCTTCCAGTCGCTGACCGAGCAATACCCCGAACTGCCCGAGCCCTATAACAATCTCGCGGTGCTGTACGCTCAGCAAGGGCAGTACGACAAGGCCCGCGCCGCGCTGGACATGGCCATTCGCACCAACCCGAGCTATGCCACGGCCCAGGCCAATCTGGGGGACATCTACGCCAAGCTCGCCAGCCAGGCCTATCAAAAGGCCCTGCAACTCGCGCCCGACGAAAACGCCAACGCCAGAGTCAAGCTGAACCTGATCCGCGAACTGTTCGAGCAAGGCAAAAACGCTGGCGCCACACCCATGAAAGTCGCCACGGCCCAGACCACCGCCGCCCCCAAGCCCGAGACCAAGCCTGCCGCCGCTCCTCCCGCCCCGAAGCCGGCCGTCGTCGCCGCGGCAAAGCCCTCCGCGAAGCCCGAACCCGTTCACCCTGCACAAGCCACCAGCCCGACCGCGACCCCGACCACCACCTCGGCTGCAGCAGCGAGCAAACCTGCGACCTCCGAGGCGGCTTCCGCCCCAGCGGCCGAGCAAACCGCGGTGTCGGAAGCGGTGGAGCGCTGGGCCGCCGACTGGCAGAACAAAAACCTGTCCGGCTATTTCGCCGCCTACGCGCCCACTTTCAAGCCTGAAAAAGGCATGAGCCTGAGCGCCTGGAAAAACCAGCGCCGCGCCCGCATTTCCGACAAGGCCAAGATCAGCGTGACGGTGCACGCGCTCAAGGTCCAAGTCGATGGCGACAAGGCCACCGCCCACTTCCGTCAGCATTACGTCTCCGGCTCGCTCGATTTTGACGGCCCGAAAACCCTGCAACTTCAGCGCGAAAAGGGCCAATGGCTGATCGTGCGCGAGATCGTCGGCTGAGTCGTTGCCATCGAGCCCGTGACCTGACACGCACGCTGCTGCCCCCACGTGAACACCCCGATCCGTCGTCCTCTCGCACGCAAGCTCCTGCCCTGGGCCTTGCTTTGCGTGCCTCTGGTGTTCGCCGCCCGTGCCGCAACCGACTACAACGCGGTGCCCGGACATGACCCATCCACCGCCCAAGACAAGGCCGCACGATTCGCCGATGCGCCCACGGACAACGCGCCGCGTCGCGCCGTCTCACCGCGAACGCTGCTCAGGCTGACGACTTCGCTCGGCGCCCTGCCGAACCAGGACGGGGCCGAACGCCGCCTATTGCACGCCTACGCGCAAGTCGCGGCCGGCCAGCTCGACGCCGCGCGTGCGCAGGCCGAGCAGCTGGTGCGCGACTACCCTCACTTTTCCCTGGCCCAACTGCTGCTGGGCGACGTCATGCAGGCCAGCGCTGGCAACACCGCCGGTTTCGCCGCCGCGCCGCCTGCGCCCTCGACAGAGGCCGAAGCTCTGCAGCGCGCGCGCATTCTGGAGCTTCGCGCGGAGGCCCTGGCGCGTCTAGGCGCCTACACCGCGCCGCCGCCACCCGGGGCCATTCCCGCCAATCTCGTCGCCCTGGCGCCCGATGTTCATCGCGCCATCGTGGTGGATACCGCGCGCTCGCGGCTCTACTTATTCGAGCAGCGCAACGGCGTGCCCAGACTGGAGACAAGTTATTACTTCAGCCAAGGCAAGCTCGGCGCCGGCAAGACCCTGGCCGGCGACATGAAAACGCCGCTGGGCATTTACTTCATCACCCGCAAGATCGGCGCCAAGGATCTCAAACCGCTCTATGGCGCCGGGGCGCTCACCCTGAACTATCCCAATGAATGGGACAAACAGCAGGGCCACACGGGCTTCGGGGTCTGGCTGCACGGCACCCCGCCCGACAGCTATGCGCGCGTCCCACTGGCCTCGGACGGTTGCGTCGTGCTGTCCAACCCCGATGTGCGCAGCCTGATGGCCGACACCCCGGCCGGAAGCACACCGGTGGTCATCACGCGCCAGGTGCAATGGCTGACCGCCGATCAATGGGCCGCCCAGCGCCAGCGCATCACGGCGCAACTGCAGAACGACGTCACACGCGCCGCCCTGCAAGGCGTGCGTCCGCAGGATGCTCCGCCCGCCCCGCCCGCGGCCACGCATGAACCGGCGCGCAACGTCCCCATCACACCGGGGGCGCTCACCGTCCTGCAATATCCCGGACAGATCGTGGTGCAGTACAGTGCGGCCGACTCGCCCGCCAGCCCCCTCTACCGCCAGTATTGGGCGCAGCGCAGCGCCAAGTGGCAACTCATTTTTCAAGGAAGCGTTTCATGATCGATTCACGTCTGGCCAGCCCAACCCTCCCGGTCTTTTCACGCGTCTGGCGTGCTGGCCGACGGCGTCTGGCCCTACTGCTTGCGGCGTCCAGCCTGCTGGCTGCAAGCGCCCTGCCCGCGGCGCAGGCCGCCGAGGCGCCCGCGGCGCAGCCCAAGGTGGAATTCGTCACCACGATGGGCAAGTTCGTCGTCCAGCTCGATCCGGCCCGCGCGCCGAAAACCGTGGCCAACTTTCTCGATTATGTGAAAAGCGGTTTCTACAAGGGCACGATCTTTCATCGCGTGATTCCCGGCTTCATGGTGCAGGGCGGCGGCTTCACCGCCAATATGCAGCAGAAACCCACCCGACCGCCCATTGCCCTGGAAAGCCAGAACGGTTTGCGCAATCTGCGCGGCACCATCGCCATGGCGCGCACAGCCGACCCCAATTCGGCCACGGCACAGTTCTTTGTCAACGTGGCGGACAATCCCAGCCTCGACTATCCCAAGCCCGACGGCTACGGTTATGCCGTCTTCGGCAAGGTGATTTCGGGCATGGATGTGATCGACAAAATCGTCGCCGTGCCCACCCAGAATGAAGGCATGTTCCAGAACGTGCCCGTCAAACCCATCGTCATCGAAGACGCCAAAGTCCTCAACTGACACCCTCCTCAACCGCTACACGAGACTCCCATCATGGTCGAACTCCAAACCAACCACGGCAATATCCGCGTCGAACTCGACACCGCCAACGCCCCCAAGTCCAGCGAGAATTTCCTGGCCTATGTGCGCTCGGGCCATTTCGACGGCACCGTCTTCCACCGCGTGATCGACGGCTTCATGATCCAGGGTGGCGGCTTCGAGCCGGGCATGAAACAGAAGTCCACGCTTGCGCCGATTCAGAACGAAGCCAACAACGGCCTGAAGAACGACCGCTACACCCTGGCCATGGCGCGCACCTCCGATCCGCATTCGGCCACCGCCCAGTTCTTCATCAATGTCGCCGACAACGGCTTTCTCAACCACACCGCCCCCAGCGCGCAAGGCTGGGGCTATGCCGTGTTCGGCAAGGTCGTTGAAGGCCAGGACGTGGTGGACAAGATCAAAGGCGTGAAGACCGGCCGCAAGGGCTTCCACGACGACGTGCCGCTGGAGGACGTGGTCATCCTCAAGGCCGTCGAGATCTGAACGCGGGACGAGGCATCGGTCGCATGACGGCGGCACCCCTTCGCGGCACATCTGCACCCGGCGCGCCTCGCCCTGAGCTTGTCTTCACCGGCCTGAACGCTTCGCCCTCGTGGCGAAGCATCGCGTTCATCTCCGATCTCCACCTGGGTGCTCAGGCGCCATGCACCACCCAGGCCTTCCTCTCTTGGCTGGAAGGGCCTGCGCCCGAGGCCGACGCCCTGTTCATCCTCGGCGATCTGTTCGAGGCCTGGATAGGCGACGATCTGCTCGACCCCGCTGCGCGGAGCATCGCTCCCGCAGACGCCGCCTGCGCCCAGGACATTGCCGCCGCCTTGCGTGCCTATACCGAGACAGGGCGAGCACTGTTCGTCCAGCACGGCAACCGCGACTTTCTGCTCGGCGCCCGCTTCGCCCAGGCCACCGGCGCGCAGTTGCTGCCCGATCCGATCGTCCTCACCTTTCAGAACGAACGCCTGCTCCTCACCCACGGCGACCAGCTCTGCATCGCGGACACCGCCTATCAGCAATTCCGCGCCACCGTGCGCAACCCGCCATGGCAGCTTCAGGTCCTGGCCCAGCCGCTGGCCGCCCGGTTGCAGCAGGCGCTCGCCATGCGCGCCGCCAGCCAAGCCGCGCAGTCCCGACCGGAAAACTGGGCCGACGCCGACCCGCAAGAAGCCCGCCGCTGGCTGGCCGAGGCTGACTGCGCCTGGATGATCCACGGCCACACCCACCGCCCGCGCAACCATTGGGGCGGCGGGCTGCTGCGACAAGTCCTCTCCGATTGGGACTTCGACGGCACCCACGGCGATCGCCCTCGGTCTCAGGCTCTCTGGCTGCTCGCCCGGGACCGAGGTCTTGAGGTCGGTAGCCGTTCTTTTCCGTAAAGGCGGCAACGGGAAATCCGAAACTGACCTTTTTGCAACGAACGTTACATTTTGACGCCACTCGTCAGCTGCTAGCGACCGTTCGTCGGACAAGGCACGCGAAACCGCGTGAGGCGTGGAAAACTCTGGTCACATTGTTTCAATTTGGAAACTCTTGTGAACCACAGAACCGCAGGTTTCACGCTGATCGAGCTGCTTGTCACTTTGACCGTCGCAGCCATTCTGTTGGCCGTGGCCGTACCCAGCTTCCAGAGCATGATGCTCAGCAGCCGTCTGAGCACCAGTGCGAACGCCGTCGCCAACGCGCTAAGCCTGGCCCGATCCGAGGCGGTCAAGCGCAATCAAGAAGTCAATTTCAGCAACGCCGCAGCCGTCAACAGTGCGGATAACAGCGTGACGTATGCCGCCGCGCCGACCGTGCCCTCAGGCATTCAGAAGGTCAGCGGTAAAGCTCTCGTCGCAACACCCGGCGGATTCCTCCGGCAGGCGACGGCAAGCGCCGGGTTCTCCGGTCTGGTCATGGATCTCTACGCCGCCGACCTGCCCAGCAGCCAACACCGCTGCGTCTATCTGGTGACCGGGATCACACCGGTCGTCTGCTCCACGGATGAAACTGGAACTGGAAAGTGCCCCAATGCGCAACCCAACCCTTGCCAACAGTAAAGCCAGGTTCTGCAGCCGAGGCACACGGCGGCAGTTCGGCGCCGGACTGCTGGAAATCCTGATCGCGGTGCTGGTGCTGTCCATCGGTTTCATCGGCATGTCCACCTTGCTGGTGCGATCGATGACCAATAACAACAGCGCCATGACCCATACCCAGACCACCGTGGCCAGCTACGGCATCCTCGACGCCCTGCGCGCCAACCGGGCCGCGGCGCTGAACGGCGATTACGACACCACAGCCTCGTTCAACAATTCGAGTGGCGCCCCCAGCTGTTCACTTTCAGGCTCGGTCAGCGGCCGACCGGACACCGAAATTCGCGCCTGGTGCCTGGGATCGGGTGGATCGACCCCTGATGGACTGGCGGCCCTCGGGAACGGCGCCAGCGGACAAATCGACTGCACGAGTCAAGGTGACTGCACGGTGACCATCACTTTCGACGACAGTCGCGCCACTGCGGGCTCCAGCACCCAAACCTACGTGACCAAGGCCATGCTATGAGCGCCAGAGCCTATTCAACCCCGACTCAGCGATCCACGCCAGGCCGCCAGCGCGGCATGACGCTTGTCGAGCTCATGGTGGCCTTGTTGCTCGGTCTCGTCGTCACCGGTGTGGCAATCAGTGTCTTTCTGGCCAGCCGAGGTTCGTTCAAAACGAATATGGCGGTCGGCGAAGTGCAGGATGCATCGCGCATTGCCTTCGAACTTCTGGCTCGCGATGCCCGTCAAGCCGGGCTGACAGGCTGCGGCAATGGAACGAGCATGGCCAATGTCTTGAAGAACGGCACCGGTAATGCTGGAACCGACTGGTGGGCCAATTGGGGCAATGCGGTTCATGGCTACGAAGCCAACGCGAACGACCCTGCAGTCACCGAAGGCGGAGCCACCGGCAATCGGGATGCCACCACCGATTCCGTCCAACTGATCGGCATTGAAGAGGGCGGCTTGAGTGTTCAGAGTGCCACCACGTCCAGCCTCACGCTCTGGTCCGCGGCCAGCAATTGGTCGAACGGCGACGCCTTGGTGATCTGCGACCCCGATCACGCGGCTCTCGTTCAATTGGGCAATGGCTCTGGCACCACCTCGCTAAGCTGGGCGGCCAGCGGCTCCAACCCGGGAAACTGCACAGCCAACCTCGGATTTCCGACCGTACCGCCCGCACCTCCAGGCACGCCCGCGTGTTCCGCCGACCCCTACACCTTCCGCGCCAACGCCATGGTGTCTCGTTTGAACGCAGTGGACTGGTATATCGGCGTCAATCCATTGGGCGGGCGCTCGCTCTACCGCCGAACGCTGACCAATAGTGGCGGCAACCTGTCGGTGACTTCGCAGGAAATCGTGCGCAATGTCACGACCATGCAGATTCTTTATCACGAAAACGGTGAGGCCAACTATGGCGATGCCTCATCGGTCGCCGACTGGAACGCCGTCGATGCCATGCAGGTGACCCTCACCCTGCAAAGCGCCACCCAACAGTCCGTGGCCGACACCAACCCGACGCCCCTCACCCGCAACGTCACCACCGTCATCGCCCTGCGCAACCGAGTGAGCTGAACCATGTCTGCAATTCCTTTGCCCCCATCGCGCCGCCGTGGAACTGAGCACGCACAACGCGGAGTAGCACTCATCGTCGCGCTGATCCTACTGGTCATCGTCACCGTGATCGGTCTGGCGGCCATCCGCAGCACGACCATGCAAGAAAAAATGGCGAGCAATCTGCAGGATCGGCAGATCGCCCTGCAGAACAGCGAAGCCGCCTTGCGCGTTGCCCAGGGCCTGCTGCAAGCCAGTGGCGCGACGGTCTGGCGCGACTGCACGGTCGCCACGACTCAGTGCGACAACAACCCCTCTGCACAAGCAGATGCGGCCGGTGTCTGGCAAACCGTGCCAACCGGAACCGCAGCCAATCAATACACAGCAGGCAGCAATGCCGCGGGCCAGCCGCAGTATGTGATCGAGGACATGGGCTTCTGGAACGATCGCCGCACAGCCCTGGGCCCGCAGCAGACGGCCAACAGCGCGCAATACGGCGCGGCGCCAGTCATGCCGACCGCGCACTTCTATCGCATCACCGCGCGCAGCGCCGACCCGACCACGGCCCCGGACCGCGCCACGGTCACGCTGCAGGCCTGGGTCCGCCAGTAACCGCCGCCCGCATCCATTCTCACGAGACTTCATACCCAAAGGGACACCGTCATGCGTCCGCAAACATCGCCTCGTCGCACCCCGCTTTGGAAGAAGCTGGTTCTGCTGTGTACCGCATGGAGCCTGAGCGCCTCGCCACTCGCACAAGCCGCCGTGTCCATCGACCAGCAGCCGCTGACCCTGAGCAATAACGTCCCCGGCAATCTCGTGCTCACGCCCTCTGTGGAATGGCCCACCGTGATGAGCATGGCCAATGTGGGCGGATTCGATACCAGCAAGACTTATTACGGCTATTTCGACCCGGACAAGTGCTATGGCTACACCATCGCTGCCGCGACGGTTCCCACCTTCACAGGCGTTAACGGTGGCACCAACAACTACTTCGAACCGACGGGTGCCGCGAGCAACCGCACCTGTTCCAGCGCCTGGAGCGGCAACTATCTGAACTGGGCCGCCACCCAGACCATCGATGTCTTTCGCTCAACGCTCACCGGAGGAAACCGGGTGGTGGACACGGCCGCCCTCACCATTCTGGAAAAGGCGCGGCATACCGGGCAAACAGGTACGGGCGCTCTCGACATCTCCGGTGCGACTACGGTGCAAAACAACACACCGTCCAGTTTCAGCTACTTTTCGACAAAACTCGCCGGGCTGGGCAACCGGATGTACTTCATCTCTGCCAACAGCAACACCGTCAAAGATAAGGACAACACCGACCGCAGCCTGCGCTATCTGCTCGACAATCCAAACACTGCGCAAAGCAAGGGCGCTGTCGAATACGACCCTGCCCAGAGCTTGAAGGCAGGATGGGTGTACTCCGTCAACATCGACGTACAAGTCTGCAAAAGCGGCATGCTCGAGGACAACTGCGTGGCCTATGGCAGCCACGCCAAGCCGGAAGGCCTGATCCAGAAGTATGGTTCCGTTTTCACCTACAGCGTGTTCGGCTATCTCAACATCTCCAACGAGCGTCAGGACGGTGCGGCGCTGCGCGCCCCACAAGGCTTTGTGGGCCCCAAAACCTACGAACCAGGCGCAACCCCAGCTACCAATGCCCAGGCGGAATGGAGCGCGATCGATGGCACCTTCGTCAGGAATCCACAATCCACCGCCGCATCGGACACCACCGCGGCATATGCCACGTCACCTGACATCCAGGACAGCGGTGTTATCAACTACATCAACAAATTCGGTCAGATGACCACGGCGAACGACAAGAGCTATGACCCGG
>JAJTBQ010000033.1 GCA_021286835.1 Thiomonas sp. | reverse complement strand
CGTGCCCACGTTCACGTGCGGCTTGGTCCGCTCAAACTTTTCCTTCGCCATGATTCAAACTCCTCAAGCCAACAAAGATCGACAAATCAAGAAAATCAACTGGTGCCCATGGCGGGAATCGGACCCGCGACCTCTCCCTTACCAAGGGAGTGCTCTACCACTGAGCCACATGGGCATGAACGCCTGCGCGCCCAATGCAAAAAAGGTGTACTGCAACGTGCGACCAGAACTGGAGCGGGAGACGGGAATCGAACCCGCGCCATTAGCTTGGAAGGCTAAGGTTCTACCATTGAACTACTCCCGCCTTGCCACGCTTTCGATGCTTGGGCGCGATCAAGGCCGCCACTCCGTCAACCGCCACAACTTACCTGCCCGCCGCGCCGGCGCAGCAAAACTGAGAATTTCGCGCCTGGTGGAGAGGGCTGGATTCGAACCAGCGTACTCGTAAGAGGGCAGATTTACAGTCTGCTGCCATTAACCACTCGGCCACCTCTCCGAGGCGAACCGCAGATTCTTAGCGATTTTTCCGGCAATGTCAAATTCCAGGACTTTATGCCCGATCACCCAAAGAGGGCCTGCAACGCCAGGCCCGGGTCGTCAGCGCGCATGAAGGCCTCGCCGACCAGAAAGGCCTGAACACCGGCCTCGCGCATCCGTCCAACGTGCTCTTGCGCAAGAATGCCGCTCTCCGTCACAACGATGCGATCGGCCGGGATGTGCGGCAACAGATCCAGCGTGGTCTCGAGCCGGGTGTCGAAGGTGTGCAAGTCGCGGTTGTTGATGCCCACCAGGGGTGTGCGCAGCGCCAGGGCCGACTCCAGCTCGGCCGCGTTATGCACCTCGACCAGCACATCGAGGCCGTAGCTCATCGCCTCGGCCTCCAGATCGACCAGCTGCGCTCTCGGCAACGCGGCAGCGATCAGCAGCACGCAGTCGGCCTGCATCGCAGCGGCTTCGATGATCTGGTAGGCGTCGACCATGAAGTCCTTGCGCAGGACCGGCAGATCGCAAGCGGCCCGCGCCTGTTGCAGATAGGCCGCAGCCCCCTGGAAGTATTTCGCATCGGTCAGCACCGACAGGCAGGTGGCGCCCCCAGCCGCGTAACTGCGGGCAATCGCTGCGGGATCGAAGTCGGCACGGAGGATGCCGCGCGACGGACTCGCTTTCTTGACCTCGGCGATGACGGCAGGGCCGCCGGCTGCGACCTTGGCCTTCAGGGCGGCCGCAAAGCCGCGCGAAGCGGAACGGGCCGCAGCCTGCTCGCGCAAAGCGGACAAGGGCACTCGCTTACGGGCCGCCGCGACTTCTTCGGCCTTGGTTGCCAGAATGCGCTGCAATATGTCGCTCATGGGATGGCCCTCCGCGCTACGCGCTGTGGGATAAGCGCCTGGGATCGGCCCTGCGCACTCATGCCACCTCCGGCGCGCGCATGGCGCGGGTCACACGGATGAAGGCATGCATCTTGTCTCTGGCCGCACCGCTGGAAATGGCCTCGCGGGCCATCTGCACGCCATCGATCAGCGCCGGAGCGACATTGGCGGCGTAGAGCGCCACGCCGGCGTTGAGCGCCACGATGTCGCGGGGCGCGCCGTCCACGTCGTTGAGTGCCTCGTGCATGAGTTCGATGGACTGCGCGGGCCCCTCCACGCGCAGCGCCTCCAAAGGCGCAGATTTCAGTCCGAGATCGCCGGGATGAATGGCGTACTCGCTGATCTGGCCGTTCTTGAGTTCGCCAATCAGCGTCTCGCCCGACAACGACACCTCATCGAGACCGTCCAGCCCATGGACCACCACGGCATGCTCGCTGCCCAGACGCTGCAATACGCGGACCAGAATGCCCACCAGATCGGGATGGAACACGCCGAGCAACTGGTTCGGTGCCCCGGCCGGATTGGTCAACGGCCCGAGGATGTTGAACAGGGTGCGCACCCCCAGCTCCTTGCGCACGGGCGCCGCGTGCTTCATCGCCGGATGGTGATTGGGCGCGAACATGAAGCCGATACCGCATTCGGCCAGACTTTGCGCCACCTGCGGCGGCGTGAGCTGGATATTGGCCCCCAGCGCATCGAGCGCATCAGCCGAGCCGGACGAAGAACTCACGCTACGCCCCCCATGCTTGGCCACCTGCGCCCCCGCGGCCGCGGCGACGAACATGCTGGCCGTGGAGATATTGAAGGTCCCGGCCGAATCCCCACCCGTACCGACAATGTCGACCAGCCGTTTCTTATCCGCCACATCGACCGGCGTGGCGAATTCACGCATCACCATCGCTGCGGCGGTGATTTCGCCGATGGTTTCCTTCTTCACCCTCAGCCCGGTGATGAGCGCCGCCATCATGACCGGCGGCATCTCGCCGGTCATGATGCGCCGCATCAGCGCGATCATTTCATCGTGAAAGATCTCGCGGTGCTCGATGACTCGAACCAGCGCCTCGTGATTACTGATGGTCATGGAAGTGGCCCTCCTTCAGCGCCAGAAAATTCTGCAGCAGCCGGTGCCCATGCTCCGTCTCGATGGATTCCGGGTGGAACTGCACCCCCTCGATGGCGAAATGACGGTGGCGCACCCCCATGATTTCCCCATCCTCGGTCTGCGCCGTGATTTCCAGCGCGGCGGGCAGGCTGTCGCGCTCGATCGCCAGCGAGTGATAGCGCACCACGGTGTAAGGGCTGGGCAGATCGGCGAAAACGCCGCGGCCATCGTGGGTGATGGGACTGGTCTTGCCGTGCATGATTTTCTGGGCCCGCACGATCTTGCCCCCGAAGGCCGCACCGATGGCCTGATGGCCCAGGCAGACGCCCAGAATCGGCAGCCGCCCGGCGAAATACTGCAGCACCGGCACGGAAATGCCGGCCTCGCTGGGCGAGCATGGCCCGGGAGAAATGACGATGCGTTCGGGATTCAGCGCGGCGATGGCTTCGAGATCGAGCTCATCGTTGCGCACGGTGTGCACGTCCTGGCCGAGTTCGCCGAGGTATTGCACCAGGTTGTAGGTAAAACTGTCGTAGTTGTCGATCATCAGCAGCATGGTGGACTCCGTGGATCTGGCGAGAGGCGGCGGGCGGCGTTCAGCCGTCCAGCCCTTCCTGCACCTGTTCGGCGGCGCGCAGTACGGCGCGCGCCTTGGCCTCGGTTTCCCGCCATTCCATCTCGGGCACGGAGTCGGCCACGACCCCGGCTGCCGCCTGCACGTACAGCCAGTTGTCCTTGACGATGCCCGTGCGGATGGCAATCGCCAGATCCATGTCGCCGGCGAAACTCCAGTAGCCCATCGCCCCGCCGTACAGCCCGCGCCGCGTGGGTTCGAGTTCGTCGATGACCTCCATCGCGCGAATCTTGGGCGCCCCCGACAGCGTGCCCGCCGGGAAGGTGGCGCGCAGCACATCCATGGCGGAATGGTCCGGCTGCAGCATGCCCTCGACATTGCTCACGATGTGCATCACATGCGAATAGCGCTCGATGGCAAACGCCTCGGTCACCTTGACGCTGCCCGTCTGCGCGATGCGGCCCAGATCATTGCGCGCCAGGTCGATGAGCATCAGATGCTCGGCGCGCTCTTTCGGATCGGCCAGCAGCTCGACCTCGTTGCGCTGATCGGCCTCGGGCGTGGTGCCACGCGGACGCGTTCCCGCCAGAGGGCGGATGGTGACCTTGCGCCCCTCGGGCACCGCTTCTTCGCGCACCAGGATTTCGGGCGACGAGGCCGCAATCTGAAAATCGCCGAAGTTGAAGTAAATCATGTAGGGCGACGGGTTCAGCGAGCGCAGCGCGCGGTAGAGCGAGAGCGGCGAATCGCTGTACCGCTTGCGCAGCCGTTGTCCCACCTGCACCTGCATGAAGTCACCGGCGGCAATGTAGTCCTTCGCGCGCTCGACCGCCTTCAGATAGTCGGCCTTGTCGAACTCGCGTTCGATCGGCGTCACGCTGCTGCGCTGCATGGGCGGCGCCGACACCGAGTAGCGCAACTGTTCGCGCAGGCCGCGCAGCCGCGAGCGGGCCTTGGTGTAGGCCTCGGGCTGGGCCGGATCGGCATAGACGATGAGATACAGCCGTCCCGACAGATTGTCGATGACCGCCAGCTCCTCGCAGAGCATCAGCAGGATGTCGGGCATGCCCAGCGGATCCGGCTTGGGATGCTTGGCGGCCGACGCCATCAGGCGCGGCTCGATGTAGCGCACGGCGTCATAGCCGAAATACCCCGCCAGACCGCCACAGAAGCGCGGCATGCCGGCGGGCAGCGCCACTTTGAAGCGGGCGTGGAACGCCTCGATGAAATCCAGCGGCGGCTGATCCGAGGTTTCCACCACGGCGCCGTCTCGCAGCACCTCGGTGAGGCCATTTTTCACCCGCAGCTGGGTGCGGGCGGCCAGGCCGATGAAGGAGTAGCGGCCGAAACGTTCGCCACCCACCACGGATTCGAGCAGAAAGGTGTTGCGTCCACCATCGGTGCCGTGCCCCAGTTTGAGGTACAGCGACAGTGGTGTTTCCAGATCCGCCAGCGCTTCGGATACGAGCGCGATGCGGTTGTAGCCCTGGCGGGCCAGTTCCTTGAATTCGAGTTCAGTCATGTTCATCTCGAGGGTCGGCTGCCCGGCACACGCGGGCAGCGGTCATCACGGGGGCGCTGCCTGAGGAAGGCGCGCAAAGCCTGCGCATCGATGGGCGCAGAAGGCGTGCCGTCTCAGGGCGCGACAGCGGGCACGATCACGCAGGGCCGCCAGGGCCAAGCCCCCCGGTCTCCTGAACCCGATGCGTGTCGCCGATGGATGAACATGAAAGTGTGAGCCGTGCAGATGGATGCGAGCAGCAAATGTAGCAAATTCCCCAAATCCAGACCCGTCATCGCCTGGCGGCCCTTCAGGCACCGAAACCCTCCGGCATCTGCACCGCGACCACCTCGCCGCGAGCCGTCGCCACGCCATCGGCAAACACCGTGGACGTCACCACGACCTTGCGCCCCTTGATTTCCTTGACGCGACCGCGAATTTCCAGCTCGCCGCCCAGGCGGGTCGGCTTGAGATAGTCGACATGCAGCGCGCCCGTGACGAAGCGGAATGGCGGCTGCGAGTCCATCTCCCGGCCTTCGGCCCGGTACATCGCCGCTGCCGCCGTGCCGGTGCTGTGGCAATCGATCAGGGAGGCGATCAGTCCGCCATAGACAAACCCCGGAATGGCGGTGTGATAAGGCTGCGGCGTGAACCGCGTCACCGTCTCGTCGCCATCCCAGATCGTCTTGATCTGATGGCCTTGCGCGTTGAGACGGCCGCAACCGTAGCAGTGCGCGAGCGGGTCCGGGTAGAAGTCCTGAAAGGCCTTGGGCACGAGATTTCCTTGATGAATCGAGGCAGAAGCATCTTAATCACCCCGCATCATGAATTCACTTGTCAAAGCGCGGCGTTTTGCGAAAAATGAACGACCGTTCGCTTACAGGAGACGTCATGGATCACCCCGCCAAACCCTCGCTGCGCAAACTCGGGGCCGCCGCCGCCGTGCTCGCCTCGCTGAGCTCAGGGCTCGTCACGCCGAGCGCCCAGGCACTGACCCTGCATGGGGTGGACATCCCGCCGCAGGTGGAGGTCGGCGGCAAGACGCTGACACTCAACGGCGCGGGGACCCGCTATGTCTTCCTGTTCAAGGTCTACACCGCCGCGCTGTATCTACCCCAGAAGAGCGCGCAACCGCAGGCGATCTACACCATGGCTGGCCCCAAGGAGCTGAAGCTCACCATGCTGCGCGATGTCAGTGGCAAGGAGCTCGGCGACAAACTCAATGAGGGCATCAAGAACAATCTGAGTCCCCAGGAGTTCAGCGCCTTCATACCCAGCCTTGTGCAGTTGGGCGGCCTGTTCGCGCAGAAAAATCAGATCAAGACCGGCGAAACGGTCACCATTCAAGACATTCCCGGCAAGGGCAGCACCATCGCCATCGACGGCGTGGCCTCGGGAGGCACATTCACCGAGCCCCAGTTCTTCAACTCCATGCTGAAGATCTGGCTGGGCAAAGACCCTGCCGAAGACCGTCTCAAGCAAGCTCTGCTGGGCAATGCCGCCGACGGCAAGTGAGCCCTTCGGGCACCAAGGCTTGCGCACCGTCATGTTTGGTGACCACTCAAACACGGCGTTTCGGTGAAAACCCGGACACGCAAGAGTCGGGTTCCTAAAATAAGATTTCGCTGATATTCGACCACCCGAGGAGTGACCAATGAAACAAGTCTGGGCCGCGACCGCCATTGCGCTGGCCGCCACTTTCAGTGCTGCCAGCGCCCAAGCCGCCGTCAAAGTCGACGGCATGCCCCTCATGCAAACCGCTCCGGCCAATGGCGTACCGCTGCTGATCAACGGCGCCGGTGTGGTCAATCTGGGGGGCAAGATGGCCGCCGCGGTGTATCTGCCGCAGAACAGCACCTCGGCCAGCAGCATCATGACCATGCCCGGCGCCAAGTCGATCCGCCTGACGGCTTTGGCCAATATGTCGGCCGACGCGCTGGCCAAGGCGCTGGATGCCGGCGTCAAGAAGGGCGTGTCCTCGGCGCAGTACGCCTCGTTCAAGCCCGCCATGGATGCCTTCGCCAAGCAGCTCGCCAGCGTGAAGCAGATCCCCAAGGGTGAGACCGTCGAACTGCTGTTCGAACCCTCCAATGGCATCGTGCTGATGGGCCCTGGCGCGCACATCATTCCGGGTACGGGCAATGCCGAGCTGTATCAGGCCATGCTGCGCATGCTGCCGTCCGGCGTGGTGTCGAGCACCGCGATCCAGAAGCAGAACGTCAGCTGATCGCGAAGCAGCCGCACAGAAAAAAGGCGCCCGGACCGGGCGCCTTTTTTTCGGTCTGTTCCGGCTCAGGCGGGAAGCAGATCGCCAATGCGATCGGCAAAACCGTCGGCATCGACCGCGCGCACCGGTTCGCCGTGGTTGTAGCCGTAGGTCACGAGCGCCACCGGGCAGCCCGCAGCGCGCGCCGCGAGTGCGTCGTTCTGGGAATCCCCAATCATCAGTACCACGGCCGTGGGCAGACCAATCTGCTTGCAGGTTTCGACCAGCGGCATGGGGTCGGGCTTTTTGCGCGGGAAGGCATCGCCCCCGTTGACCACCTCGAAATGGTCGAGCAGCCCCTTGATGCCCAGCAGCTCGCGGGCATACACCGTGGGTTTGTTGGTGATGCAGGCCAACCTCAGCCCGGCGGCCTTCAACGCCGCCAATCCCTCGGGTACTCCGGGGAAGGGGTTGGAGTACTGACCATTGATGGTGCCATAGATGCGTTGGTAGACCTCGATGGCGCGCGGATAGAGCGCCTCGGCCTGGTCGTCCGCGAGGTGGATGCGCAGCGTCTGCAGCACCAGGTACTCGGAGCCTTTGCCAATGCGGTGTTCAACCTGCTCGCGACTGACGCCGGGCAGGCCGAGTTCGTCCATCAGACGCGACAGCGCGGCATGAAAATCGCCCAGGGTGTCGATCATGGTGCCATCCAGATCGATGATGGCGGCCTGAACGGCGTGACCCGCCAGGGTCACGGCAGGCGCCGCGGCTGTGCGCGCATCCATCAGGCCACCTTCGCGAGGTTGGCACGCATGGCGTCGATCACGGCCTTGTAGTCGGGTTTGCCGAAAATGGCGCTGCCGGCCACGAAGGTGTCCACACCGGCCGCGGCGGCCGCGGCGATGTTGTCGGGCTTGATGCCGCCGTCGATCTCCAGCAGGATGTCCCGCCCGCTCTGCGCCTTGTAGGCGTCGAGCTTGGCGCGCACCTGCCGGGCCTTGGGCAGGCTGCTCTCGATGAAACTCTGGCCGCCGAAGCCGGGGTTCACGCTCATCAGCAGCACCAGATCGACCTTGTCCATGACGTAGTCGAGCACGTCCAGCGGCGTGGCGGGGTTGAACACCAGCCCGGCCTTGGCGCCGCCGTCGCGGATCATCTGCAGCGTGCGGTCCACATGCTTGCTGGCCTCGGGGTGGAAGCTCACGATGTTGGCCCCGGCCTTGACGAACGATTGCGCGATGGCGTCCACCGGTTCGACCATCAGGTGCACATCGAGGGTGATGGGGGTGCCGTCGGCCTTCTTGCAGTAGGGCTTGATGGCCTCGGCCACCAAGGGGCCGATGGTGAGGTTGGGGACGTAATGGTTGTCCATCACGTCGAAGTGGATGAAATCTGCGCCAGCGTCGATGACGTTGCGCACCTCCTCGCCCAGACGGGCAAAGTCGGCCGAAAGAATGCTGGGGGCGATGCGGTAGGTTTTCATGGCGGCCCATTTTAGAGGGATACCCGACGCCTTCGATGGGGTTTTGCCCTCGCTTGCGTGACGGTGCGCAATTCCCCTGATGGTCGGTTGCCTGCCTTGGGGCCACCCGCCGTCGCGAAGTCGGGTGCGCAATGCGCCAGGGGCGCGGCGTCGCCACGGATGGGGAGCTCCCTCCCTAGAATCCGCCCGATGCCTACCTACCAATTTTCCGTTTCGGTCATCCCGCAATATCTCCCGGAGCAGTCCGATCCGGAGCACGGGGTCTACGCCTACAGCTACACCGTCACGGTGATCAACACCGGCGGCGTGACCGCACAGCTCATCTCGCGTCACTGGATCATCACCGACGGCTCGGGCAAGGTCGAGGAAGTCCGCGGCCTGGGCGTCGTGGGCCAGCAGCCCTTGCTCAAACCGGGCGAGGCGTTCGAATACACCAGCTGGTCGCAATTGAGCACGCCGATGGGCAGCATGCGGGGCAGCTATTTCTGCGTCGCGGAAGACGGGGAGCGCTTCGAGGCCGTCATTCCCGAGTTCGCGCTTGTGCAGCCGCGGAGCCTGCACTGATGGGATTTGCGGCGCGACGATCGCGCAAGGCCGCTGCACGCGCGGCGGAGGGTCTGCTGGCGCTGATGGCCGCGGCCAACCCCCAGTCGCCGCCGGTGGAGCAGTGGCTTTGGATCATCGAGGCGCTGAACTGGCTGCGCCACGGACCCGACCCCAAAGTCCTGCGCGAAGGGTTGAAGCTTGCGCCCGCGCTGAGCCGGCCAGACCCGGGCGACGCTCCGGCGCCCGCGGAGATCGAGCGGCTGAATGTGCTTCTCGACCTGCTCGAGGGTCACCCCCGGCGCCGCGCGGACATCGCCGCCATCCTCAGCGGCCTGTTGCGCCACACCGATGCCACTTTGCTGCTCGCGGATTTCGGCTTCAGCTCGCGCCCCTCGTTCTTCAGCGAATTCAGCGAGCGACTGGGCAACAAGTGGCTGCCCCAATCGCCGGAAACCCGCGATCTGGCCGTCCTGTTCTCGCTGTTCTTCCCGCACGCCCACGACGCGAGCTGGCTGGAGGCGCTGGACGCTCGCACGCTGGACCGGCTGGGCGCCCTGCTCGCGTCGCCAGCCGTCACCGCGGACGCCGAGGACGAGCTGCCCACCGCGTCGCTGTGGCGCACCGCCCTGCTCGACGCGCTGACCTACACCGTCAGCCAGATCCGCGCCACCGGCTTCTCGCCCGACCTGCGCTCGCGCATGCAGCGCAGCGGCCCGCTGGAGATGGACGTCGAAGCGCCCTTCAAGCATCTGGCCGCGCAGTATGAGCGGGTGAAGGCGCTGTTGACCCAGGACACGCCGGAAGGGCCGGACACGCTGCGCCAGTCGCTGACCCTGTTGCGCGCGGGACTGAACGCCTGTCGCCAGCAGGCCGATTCGGTCAATGGCCATCTGGAAGACTATGGCACGTCGGTCAGCCTGGTCTATGTGCTGCATCAGCTGCACCAGCGCATCGATCGCGCCGAGGCCCTGCTGAACTGTCTGGTGGGCGACACCCCGGCGCGCGATACCTCCCACCTGTTCGCCACGCTGGTGCGCCTGAACGCGCAACGCCGCAGCCTGCGCGCACTCTGGCGGCACAACACCGCCTTGCTGGCGAAGAAAATGGCCGAACGCCACGCCGAATCGGGCGAGCACTACATCACCCGCGACCGCCGCGAATACCGCGGCATGCTGGGCGCGGCCATGGGCGGCGGGCTGATCATGGGGTTCACGACCTGGATCAAGATCGGCATCCTCGGCCTGCAGACCGCGCTGTTCTGGACCGGCCTGCTCGCCGGACTGAACTACGCCGCGAGCTTTGTCATCGTGCAGTTGCTGCACTGGACGATCGCCACCAAGCAGCCGGCCATGACGGCGCCCGCCATGGCCGACAAGCTCGGTGAGCTGTCCAAGCCCGGCGGCGTGGAGCGATTCGTCGACGAGGTCGCCAACCTCACGCGCTCGCAGTCGGCGGGAGTGTTCGGCAATGTCCTGCTGGTCATGCCCGTGGCGCTGCTCATCGGTCTGGCCGGCCTGGCCTGGTTCGGCCCCCAGTTCATGCCCGTGGCCAAGGCCGAACATGAGCTGGAGTCGTTGTCCCTGCTCGGGCCGACGCCGCTGTTCGCCGCGTTGACCGGGGTGCTGCTGTTTCTCTCCAGCGTGATCGCCGGTTGGGCGGAGAACGCCTTTGTCTTGCACCGGCTCGACAGCGCCCTGGCCTGGAACCCGCGCATCCGCAGCCGCCTCGGCCCGCAGCGCGCCGCGCGGTGGGCCGCCTGGTGGCGGCGCAACATCGGGGTGATGGCAGGCAATGTGTCGCTCGGCCTGTTGCTGGGGCTGACGCCGGAGTTCTTCCGCATTTTTGGCATCGATCTGCAGGTGCGGCACGTCACACTGTCCTCGGGCCTTTTCGGCGCGGCCTGCGCGAGCCTGGGGCCTGCGGTGGTGAACGATCCGGCATTCTGGTGGGCGCTGGCGGGCATCGCCGTCAACGGCGTGCTCAACGTCGGCGTGAGTTTCTATATGGCCTACCGTCTGGCCTTGCGCGCCCGGGGCATCCAGGTCAAGGAACGCCGCGCCATCTACGCCAGCATCGCGCGCCGACTGGTGCGCCGGCCCTGGACCTTCATCCTGCCGCCGCGGCGCGCCGCGCCCCAAGAATCCGCATGAAACGCTCGCCGCTCCGCAGTGTCCATGGGTGCGGCGCCCGGGCCGTGCTGCTGTGCCTCCTGGCCGGGCTGCTGGCCTCGTGCGCCACGCCACCGGCGGCGCCGACCGCAGCCGCGCCGCCTGCCGCCACACCCGCACCGGCCTGGCCGCTCACCCCGCCGGGTACGGCGACGGCACTGACGGGGGCCGGGGTGGCCTTGACGGCGGCGCCATGGAGCGATCTGCCCGGCTGGTCGCAAGATGATTTCTCCGGCGTCTGGCAGGCCTTCCGCCGCGATTGCTCGGCGCGCTTGCCCGAGCCCCTCGCCAAGGTCTGCGCCAGGGCCGCCTCGGTGCCGGCGGACGACGCGCAGGCGCAGCGGGCGTTCGTCCAGGCGCAGTTCGCGCCCTGGCAGATCCAGACGCCGGGCGGCAAGGACGCCGGGCTGATCACCGGCTATTACGAGCCCGTGCTTCACGGCTCGCTCACCCGCGCCTGGCCCTATGTCGTGCCGGTCTGGGGGATGCCTGCCGATCTGGTGCCGCGCTCGCCGGGCGGCGATGGCATCAGCGGCGGCCGTACGAGCTGGGTCGACGGTCAGCAACGCATCCTGCCCTACTGGAGCCGGGCGCAGATCCAGGCCGATCCGGCGGTTCAGGCGGCGCTCGACCGCAAGACGGTGGTCTGGCTCGACAGCGCCGTGGATGCCCTGTTTCTCCAGGTGCAGGGCTCCGGCCTAGTGCGTCTTCCCGACGGCCAGACCCTGCGGCTGAGCTACGCGGGCACCAATGGCTGGCCCTACAAGTCCGTGGGACGATGGCTGCTCGAGACCGGGCGCGTCAAAGGCACGGTCACGATGTCCATCATCCGCGCCTGGGCCCAGATGCATCCGGACGAAGTGCCCGAGATGCTGGCCTCCAACCCTCGCGTCGTGTTCTTCAGCGCCGCGCTCGATACCGACCCGCAGCGCGGACCGAGCGGCGCGCTCGGCGTGCCCTTGACGGCCATGCGCAGCATCGCCGTGGACAAGCGATCCATCGCGCTGGGCCTGCCGGTATGGCTATCCACCTCGCAGCCGTATGACGGCGGCGCCACCACGCCTCAGCCGCTCAATCGCCTGGTCTTTGCCCAGGACGTGGGCTCGGCCATCACCGGCGCCGTGCGGGCCGATCTGTTCACCGGCACCGGCGACGACGCCGGTGAACTCGCGGGCCGGATGCAGTGGCCCGGCCGGATGTGGGTCTTGTTGCCCGTCAAGCCGTAAGCCAACCGACATTGAGCGAGGCGGTGGCGGCCCGGAACAAATCGTCTTATGGTTTGGGTTCAGCCACAGCCTAGAGAGGACACCCCATGACCCTGGACCCGCACGATCTCGCCCATGAATTTCCCGCACTTGCCGACAAGATTCACACCCTGAAGACCGGCAATGCGCATTTCCACAAGCTGGCCGAGCGGTACGAAGAGATCAACAAGGAAACCGTGCAGATCGAAGAAGGTGTGCGCGTCGCGGACGACGCCTATCTGGAAACCCTGAAAAAGGAACGGCTGCAGCTCAAGGACCAGATCGCTGCCATGCTCGCTGGGTAAAACCCTCAGCTCCGGTTCGTTGAACGCAGCTTCTGCGCTGCCGCCCAGACGAGCAGCGCGACGATGCCCGAGACGATGCCGGTGACGGCATCGAACAGCAGCGGCGTCAGCCAGCCCAGTGTCGCCCCCGCGCGTTGCGCCAACAGCGCGCTGGCGTGATGCAGCCAGGGCCATCCGTGGGCGATGATGCCGCCGCCCACCAGAAACATGGCCGCGGTGCCGACCACGCTCAACCCCTTCATCAACCAGGGCGCGGAGGCCAGGATGCCGCGCCCGAGCCGCTGCGCCGCCGCCGAGGTTTGCCGGCTCAGGTAAAGCCCGGCATCGTCCAGCTTGACGATGCCGGCCACCAGGCCGTAGACCCCGACCGTCATCAGCACGGAAATGCCCACGAGCACGGCCACCTGGGTGCTGAAGCTCGCCTGAGCCACGGCCCCCAGGGTGATGGCGATGATCTCGGCCGAAAGGACGAAATCGGTACGCACCGCACCCTTGACCTTGTCGCGCTCCAGCGCCAGCAGGTCTACCTCGGGGTGCATCAGCGCTTCGGTCAGCTTGTCGTGATGCGCCTCATCCTCCGCGTCGCGGTGAAAGAACTTGTGCGCCAGCTTTTCCGCACCTTCGAAACACAGGTAGAGGCCGCCCACCATCAGCAAAGGCGTGATGGCCCAGGGCGCGAAGGCGCTGATGGCCAGTGCCAGAGGCACGAGGATGGATTTGTTGATCAGCGATCCCTTGGCCACGGCCAGCACGACCGGAATCTCGCGGTTGCTCTGCACACCAGTGACCTGCTGGGCGTTGAGCGCGAGATCGTCGCCCAGCACGCCCGCGGTCTTCTTCGCCGATAGCTTGGTGAGCACGGCGATGTCATCCAGCACGGTGGTGATGTCATCGAGAAGGGCGAGCAGACTGGTGGCCATGACCGAGCGGAAGGTGTTACTAGAGGAAACCGGCATTGGACTACAAACAGCGCGCCAGGCGCCCGGCAAACCCGCCGCTGTGCGTATCCTTGTGCCTTTTGCGTGACAGTCTCATGCCCCACGATGGATTCACCCTGGCCCTGGTCGCGCTTGCCGCTTTTCTGGGCGCCGCGCTCAATGCCGCCGCAGGTGGCGGCAGTTTCCTGACCCTTCCCGCGCTGATCTACGCCGGGGTTCCGCCCGTGGCCGCGAACGCCACCGGCACCACGGCCCTGCTCCCGGGCTATTTCGCCAGCACCTGGGGTTTCCGCGAGGATCTGGGGCCGCCGCGAGCCGTCGGCATGACGGCGCTGCTGGCCACCTGCCTGGTGGGCGGCGGCCTGGGCGCTGGGTTGCTGATCACCACCAGCAATCACGCGTTCCGGGCGCTGGTGCCGTGGTTGCTGCTGTTCGCCACGGCCTTGTTCGCCTTCGGGCCCGTCCTGCTGCGATGGATCGGCCGCCACCCGGAGCAGCACGCGCCGCGTCTGCAGGCGCTGGCCGGGTTGTTCGCGGTGAGCGTGTACGGCGGCTATTTCAACGGCGGTCTGGGCGTGCTGCTGCTGGCGCTGCTGACGCTCATCGGCGAAGTCCATCTGAACCGGATGAATGCGCTGAAAAATGCGATTTCCGCCGTGCTGACCCTGTTCGCCGTGGGCATCTACGCCGCCGCGGGCACCGTGCAGTGGCGCTGGGTTGCGGTGATGCTGCCCGCCGTGCTGCTGGGCGGCTATGTGGGCGCGCGCGCCGCGCGGCGCATGCCCCGCGAC
>JAJTBQ010000356.1 GCA_021286835.1 Thiomonas sp. | reverse complement strand
GCGGCCGGTGCGCGCTTCGTCGGTGCCGCGACCTTCCAGGCCATCACCGGACGGCCGGTGTTCGACGACCTGTGGGACACCCGCGTGGGCAACGGCATGGCGCACATCGAGCTGACCCGCGCGGCCGACCTGGTGGTCGTCGCGCCCGCCACGGCGAATGTGCTGGCCCAGGCGGCCAACGGGCTGTCGGACGATCTGCTCTCCACCCTGCTGCTGGCCTCGAACAAGCCGGTACTGTTCGCCCCGGCGATGAATCGCGAGATGTGGAGCCATCCGGCCACGCAGCGCAACGTGACCCGGCTGCGCGAAGACGGCGCGCTCATCAGCGGGCCGGCCGCCGGCGAGCAGGCCTGCGGCGAGGTGGGCGAGGGCCGCATGGTCGAGCCCGAGGATCTGCTGCAGGACATCGTCGCGGTGTTCCAGGCGCGGCACCTCGCGGGGCGCCGCGTGCTGGTCACGGCCGGGCCGACCTTCGAGGCCATCGATCCGGTGCGCGGGTTGACCAACCGCTCCAGCGGCAAGATGGGCTATGCCATTGCCCGCGCCGCGCGCGAGGCCGGCGCCGAGGTGATACTGGTCAGCGGCCCCACCGCGTTGCCGACGCCGCATGGTGTGCAGCGGGTGGACGTGACCAGCGCGCAGGAGATGTTCGACGCCGTCCTGGCGCGGGTCGATGCCGCGCAGGTGTTCGTCGCCACCGCCGCCGTGGCCGACTGGCGGCCGGTGCACGTCCACACGCAGAAACAGAAAAAGCAGGAAGGCGAGGGCGCGCCGGCCATCGCCTTGCAACCCAATCCCGACATCCTCGCCACCGTCGCGGCCTTGCCGCAGCCGCCGTTCTGCGTGGGTTTTGCCGCGGAGAGCGAGAACCTGGCCGAACACGCCGCCGCCAAGCGCGTGCGCAAGAACGTGCCGCTGCTGGTGGGCAATCTCGGACCGGACACCTTCGGCCGCGACGACAACCGCCTGGAGCTGTTCGATGCCGCCGGCCACCATCCGCTGGGCAGCGGCGACAAGCTGGTGCTCGCGCGCAAGCTGGTGGCCGAGATCGCCGCGCGGCTGACACGTTCAGGCGGCTGAGGCGCCGTGTCGCGCCTCGGCCGTGTTCAACCTCTCCGATTCAACCCCTTCACCCTCCAAGGATTCGTCTTGTCTCAGCCCCGTATCGCCGTCCGCCTTCTCGATGACCGCCTGCGCGAGCAGCTTCCCGCCTATGCCAGCCCGGGCAGCGCCGGCATGGATCTGCGCGCCTGCATCGACGAGCCGCTGACCTTGCAGCCGGGGCAGGCCGAACTCATCCCCACGGGGCTGGCCATGCACCTGGGCGATCCGGGTCTCTGCGCCATGCTGCTGCCGCGTTCGGGTCTTGGGCACAAGCACGGCGTGGTGCTGGGCAACCTCGTCGGGCTGATCGATTCCGACTACCAGGGGCCGCTGATGGTGAGCTGCTGGAACCGCGGCAGCACGGCCTACACCGTGCAACCCCTGGAGCGCATCGCCCAGATGGTCATCGTGCCGGTGGTGCAGGCGCAGTGGGAGGTGGTGGACAGCTTCGACGCCACCGCCCGCGGCACCGGGGGCTTCGGCTCCACGGGCGCGCACTGAGCGTAGACGCCAATGGCACGCCGTTGGGCGAAAGCGCTGGTGCGCAAATTCGAAGCCATGCAGGACAGCCGGTGGCTGCGTCCGTTCGCGCGCTACATCGCGCATCCGTCGCTGTGGAGTCTGAATCGCCGCAGCGTGGCGCTGGCCGTGGCCGCCGGCATGATCGGCGGGCTGATTCCGGGGCCGTTCCAGATGATCACCGCCGGTCTGATTGCCATGGTGGCGCGCTGCAATTTCCCGATTGCGCTGGTGGTCACGCTCTACAGCAATCCGCTGACCATCGTGCCGCTCTATCTCGTGGCCTACAAGCTGGGCAGCGTGGTGTCGTCCGCGCATGCCGCCCCGACGCTCGTGGCGCCGCCGCACTTCGACTGGCTGCATCTGTGGGATTCCACCGCCGCGCTGGCGCACTGGGCGTGGAATCTGGGCACTCCTTTGTTTGTCGGCGTGCCCCTGCTTGCGCTCATTCTGGCCGTGGCGGGTTATGCCCTCACCCGCCTGGGCTGGAGCCTGCATCTCAGGCTGGAGTGGCGGGCGCGCAA
>JAJTBQ010000355.1 GCA_021286835.1 Thiomonas sp. | reverse complement strand
CCGCCGCGCAGCCAGGGGCTGCCGCGACCGGTCAGTGAACCGTCGTCCGACATGGCCTCGGCGAAGGCCATGCTGATGCCCGCGCCCAACGCCGCCGCGAGGCCGACCAGAAAAGTGGCCCAGGTGTCATGCGTGGCGAAGGCTGCGGCGAACAGCGGCGCCAGGGTGGAGACCGAACCGTCCATCAGCCCAGCCAGCCCCGGCTGCACGAAGCGCAGCACAAAGGCGCGGCGCTGCGTTTCGCGCTCGGAGTGAATGGCTTGCGGCGTGATGAAGCGGTTGCCGAGCGCCTCGGCCTTCTGTTCATGCGTGGCCTCGGCGGCGGCAAGATCGCCGAGCAACTGGCGAATGCCGGCGTCGGTGGCGTGCCGCGCCGCCTTGGCGTAGAACATGCGCGACTCGGCCTCCATCACTTCGGCCTGGGCGCGAAACTTGTCCAGATCGATCGGCTGCACCAGCCACAGCGGCTTGCGCTCGATGAAGCCGCGCACGTCCTGGCGGCGTATGAGCGGGATGTGCTCGCCAAAGCGCTTGCGGTAGAGGTCGAGCAGGCGATGGCGGTGGGTGTTCTCCTCCGCCGCCATGCCGCGAAAGAGCGCCGCCGTGTCGGGGTAATCGGCGCCCACGGCCTGCGCGTATTGGCTGTAGATCCGCGCATCGTCTTCTTCAAGCGAGATGGCCAGCGCGAGCAGTTGCTGCTCGCTGAGGCGGGAGAATTCCAGCGTGGCCCCATTGCGCGTCATGCCCGGCATCGAGAACAAGGAGATCAGATTCATGGCGAAGGTCGATGAATAGGGTTACCTATTGTCGTCAGGGACAAGCCGGTCTGCAGTGCGCCGCCTAGAATGCGGGTCTTAGCGCCCAACAATGGAGAACCGAGTGGATCAACCCGTGATTGATGTCGATCTGGATACGCGCGGACTGAACTGCCCGCTGCCCATCCTTAAAGCCAAGAAGGCGCTGGCGCAGATGCAGAGCGGTCAAGTGCTGCGCGTGGTGTCCACCGACGGCGGTTCAGTCCGGGATTTTCAGGCCTTCGCCCGCCAGACCGGCAACGCCCTGGTCGAGCAGAAGACCGAGGGCGGCGAATACCATCATCTGCTGCGCCGGCGCTGAGGCGCGCAACGTTCCATTGAACCCGGCGCTCGCTGCATGGTCGGGCGCCGCTGGCCTTGGCGAGGGGCTGCTGCTCAGCCCTCGGCGCGCAGGCTGTTGATGTAGGCGCTGAATTCCGGTCCCGTTTCAGGGTGGCTCATGCCCAGTTGCACGGTGGCTTCGAGATAACCCATCTTGCTGCCGCAGTCGAAGCGGCGGCCACTGTAGCGGTAGGCGTACACCGCCTCTTCGCGCAGCAGCGCGGAGATGCCGTCGGTCAACTGGATTTCGCCGCCGGCGCCAGGTTTGCCGTGACGCAGATGGTGAAACACGCGGGGGCTGAGGATGTAGCGGCCCACCACGGCCTGGGTGCTCGGCGCGACGTCGGGCGCCGGTTTTTCCACGATGCCCGAAAGCGAGGTCAGCCCCGGGGTGATCTCCTGGCCGCTGACGATGCCGTAGCGTTTGGTGTGCTCGCGCGGCACTTCTTCCGTGGCGATGACGCTGCGGCCATGACGGTTGTGAATGTCGACCATTTGCGCCATGACGGGCGGCTCACCCACCAGCAGGTCGTCGGCGAGGATGACGGCGAACGGCTCGTTGCCGACCAGGCGCTCGGCGCACAACACGGCGGCGCCAAGCCCGTTGGCGACCGGCTGGCGCACGAACACGCATTGGACGTTGTCGGGCTTGACGCTGCGAACCACCTCCAGCAAGGCCTGCTTGCCCGCCGCCTCGAGCTCATGCTCGAGTTCGTAGGCGGTGTCGAAATGGTCTTCGATGGCGCGCTTGTGGCGGCCCGTGACGAAGATCATTTCGGTCACGCCCGCTGCATAAGCTTCTTCGACTGCGTACTGGATCAGCGGCTTGTCGACCACCGGCATCATTTCTTTCGGAGTGGCCTTGGTCGCGGGCAGAAAGCGCGTGCCGAGACCGGCGACGGGAAAGACGGCTTTGGTGATGGTTGGGAGCATGGGGATCGTCGGCGCAGGGGTTGAAAATGCCACCGATACTAACAAGGGATTCGGCTTTTGTGCGATGCAGCATTCCAGGGGG
>JAJTBQ010000354.1 GCA_021286835.1 Thiomonas sp. | reverse complement strand
TTTTCCGGTCTCCAGCCCATACCCGGCGGACAGGCTGTCGCCGACCACCAGCAGGGTGGGGCGGCTGGGCACAGCGGCCTGCACGCGGCCCGCGAAACCGATCCCGGCGGCGATCGCTGCGGCAAGCGCCAAGACCTTGCGCCGCGACCACGGGTGCGGGCTTCCTACAATCGGCGGCATTCCATCTTTCATACAAGGCTTCCATGACGGTCGATGTGATTGTCGCGCATGACCTGGGCAAGACCGTTTCCGACGTCGGCGATGCCCTGACCATTCTTCAGGCCGTAGAACTGCGTGTCCCTGCGGGACAAAGCGTGGCCATCACCGGCGCTTCGGGGTCGGGCAAGTCCACGTTGCTGGCCCTGCTCGCCGGTATGGATCGGCCCAGCACGGGCCAGGTCAGGATCGACGGTGTGGATCTCGAAAGCCTCGACGAGAACGGCCGGGCCGATCTGCGTGCGCAGAAGATCGGCTTTGTGTTCCAGAATTTTCAACTCATCGATCACTACACCGCACTGGAGAACGTGGTTCTCCCCCTGGAGATTGCCGGGCGTTCGCGCGGGGCCGTGGAAGCGGCAACAGCCTTGTTGCATGCGGTCGGGCTGGGGCAGCGCCTGCATCATCGGCCGGCCCTGCTCTCTGGAGGGGAGCAGCAGCGCGTTGCCCTGGCACGGGCTTTCGTCGGCCGGCCGAAGCTGGTTCTCGCCGATGAGCCGACGGGCAACCTCGATGCCGCCACCGGAGAACGCATCATGGACTTGATGTTCCGACTGCGCGCTGAAACAGCGGCGACGCTGGTGCTCGTCACCCACGACCCGGCCCTGGCCGCGCGCTGTGACCGGATCTGCACGCTGCAGGCGGGACATCTGGTCGAGCAGACGCAGGCGGTGCCGGCATGAAGCCGCTCTATGGCTTTCATGCCGTGGGCGCACGTCTGCGCGCGGCGCCCGGGTCGGTGCATGCCGTCTATGTCGACGCAAGCCGCCGCGATGCGCGCATGCAGCAGTTTCTGCGAAAGGTCGAGGCTTCGGGTGTGGTGCTCAAGACCCTCAGCGCCGAGCGCCTGGCCGCATTGGCGGGCACCGATCGCCATCAGGGCGTGGTGGCACAGGTGGACGATCTGCCAAGCAGGCAGGATCTGCACGCCGTGCTCGATGCCGTGGAAGGAGCGCCGTTGGTGCTGGCGCTCGATGGCGTGACCGATCCGCACAACCTCGGCGCCATCTTGCGCACCGCCGATGCGGCCGGCGTGCATCTGGTCATCGCGCCCAAGGATCGCGCCGTGGGGCTCAATCCCACGGTGGCTCGCGTGGCCAGCGGTGCGGCGGAAACAGTCCCCTACCTGATGGTGACCAATCTGGTTCGCAGCCTGGGCGAATTGCAGGATCGCGGCCTGTGGGTCATGGGGACCGACGAGACCGGGACCGACGATGTGTACGCCGCCAACTGGAAGCGGCCGGCCGTCCTCGTGATGGGGGCCGAAGGGGCGGGCATGCGCCGACTGGTGCGAGAGACCTGCGACCAACTCCTGCAGATTCCCATGCTGGGTGCGGTGGAGAGTCTCAACGTCTCGGTCGCCGCCGGCGTTTGCCTCTACGAGGCCGTGCGCCAGCGGCGCCTCTGAGGGGACACTCCGGTCAGCGACCTTCGCCAGAGCGTTCCAGCCTGTGGTGCATGCGCTGCAGGCCCAGCCAGACCAGCAGGGCGATGATGGGAATGGAAACGCCCTCGGCCAATTTGGGCGCAACATGAAGCCAAGGTTCGGCGGCCTCGAACAGATGCCCCACCAGCGAGGCCATGTAATACGTGATGGCCGCGACGGACAGGCCCTCCACCGTCTGTTGCAGCCGAAGCTGCAGATACTGCCTGCGGTTCATCGAGGCCAGAAGGCTGCGATTCTGCTGCTGCATGGCCACTTCCACGCGGGTTCGTAGCAGGTTGCTGCAGCGCGATACCCGTTCGGACAAGGCCTGCTGCCGCCGCGCCGCCCAGGCACACGTCTGCATCGCCGGTGCCAATCGACGTTCGAGGAACTGTCCGATGGTCTGCAGGCCGAAAATCTGTTTCTCGTGCAACTCACCGACTCGGCGGTTGACCAGGTCGTAGTAGGCGTTCGCCGCGGTGAACCGGCCGTGTGAAGCGGCATAGAGGCCTTCCACGCTCGACGCCAGTTGCGTCAGCC
>JAJTBQ010000353.1 GCA_021286835.1 Thiomonas sp. | reverse complement strand
CGCGGGGCAGCACGTCGAAGTACTGGTTGTCCGACATCAGGGTGTCGAAGCCCAGCCGCCTCAGCTCGCTCGCCGCCACCTGCGCCTGCTCGATGCGGCCGTAGAAATAGGAACGCCTCCGTCCGCCGTGATGCGGCTGAGGCTGCAGCGTCGGATGCTGGCCGACGACGGCCTCGATCTGCCGCGGCGCGTCGCTGGGCCAGGCTGCGTCGAGCCAGCGGTCGAGTATCGGCAGAGGCGCGAAATCCGCGCCGGTGGCCACGCTGGTGCCCACATCGCCGATCACATGATCGGGCTGCACGGGCAATTCGCGCGCGAGCTGGCGCATGAAGTCGAGCCCGCGGCCGCTCACGAAGATCAGCACGATCTCGCTGCGGCGCTGCGCGATCCACGCGTACAGCGCCGCCCGCTGCGCCTCGCTGCCGCCCAGAAACGTGCCGTCGAGATCGGTGGCCAGAATCGTCTTCGGCATCGCTCCCCCCTTCACTGCGCCTGCCGCGAGGGCACGCGGGCCAAGGTTGCACGCAAGCCCTGCACCTCGCGCAGCGGGCGGTGCGCGTGCAGGCCCGACGCCACAGGCAGACCCAGGGCGTCGTCCTGAGACAGCGGCTCGTTCAACAGGCGCCGCAAGGCCTCGGCCGCCGTTTGCCGCCGCCCCAGCACATCGCGCACCGCAGCCGCCACCTGAAGGCGCAAGCCCAGCCTGCGCTCCAGGGGCTGCACCGAATGACAACTGACCGCGCCTTCGGCCAGCTCGTCACCTTGCCCCGCCGACTCGCCCCGCCCCAGCCGCATGCCCAGCCGGGTGTTGCGCGACTGCGCCGACGATGCGGTCAGAAACAGATCGCCTGCGCCCGCGCTGGACAGCAGCGTGTCGGCGCGCCCGCCCAGCGCCAGGGTGAGGGCGCGCATGTCCTGCAGACCGCGGGTGAGAATGGCCGCGCGCGCGTTCTCGCCCACCTCGCCGCTCATGGCCATGCCGCAGGCGATGGCGATCATGTTCTTCAGTGCCCCGCCCACCTGCACGCCAATGGCGTCGTCCGTCACGTCGAGCTGCACGCCGCCCTCAGCAAACGCCGCGCGCAGGCCTTCCGTCATTCGCTGCGCATGACGCTGTACGTCCACCGCGTGGCGCAACCGCAGCGCGGGCAGGCCGACGGTCAATGCGGCGGGCTGCCCGCGCACCACTTCATGCGCGAAGCTCGGGCCACCGATGGCGCCGATCAGCACATCGCGCCGCAGCTCCTGCTGAAGCACCTGGGACATCAGCGCGCCACTGTCGCGTTCGATGCCCTTGCAGGCCGCCAGCACCACGGCGCGCCGCTGCAGCAAAGGCGCGGCCGCTCGCGCCACCTCGCGCAGCGCAGCCGACGGCACCGCCATGAGGACCGTATCGGCACCGTCGAGCACCTCGGCCATCTGGCTGCTCGCCTGCAACCCCGGGGTCAGCGCCAGGTCGGGCAGATGCCGCGGATTGCACGCCTGGGTGGCGATGGCGTGGCTGAGGTCGGGACGCCGCGCCCACAGGCGCACCTCCAGCCCGCCACGGCGCAACGCACAAGCCAGAGCGGTGCCCCAGGCACCGGCGCCGAGAACGGCGATGACAGGCGGCTGCGGCAGCCTCGCCGCAGTCAAGAAGGAAGCAGAGTTCTGCATGGACTCTCCCAAGGTCGTGGACAACCCAAGTTGTTGTCCGATTGAAGGACGCCCGATAAGGGCGTAGCGACTGGGTGCCGCGCGTGCAGACGCGGCGAAAGAGGCATTCAGCGCGAATGCCGTACAGCGCGGGGCTACAGGAAACCCCAGAATCGCCCGAGGGCCGGGCGGTCGATTCACCGGCCCTGTCAGGCCGGACACCACAAGTGCAAATCGCTACTTAGTGCGATGTTGCTGGTGACTCGTCGAACAAAAAATCAATAGGGTAGATTGTAAAGCAATTCGGTCAGCCTTTGAATACATATATCACCAAATTACTTACAAATTTTGGGACGATGGCAGGCCGATCGTCCCAAGCCCCGACGATCTGCCCATGACAGCGAAGATGGCGCCTTCAGCTCACATGCCGGGCGCCGTAGCGCAGACGCATGACGAGCACGGTCAGCGCCAGAAGGAGGGTGACCGCATTGGCGCCCACCAGCGGCCAGCTGCGCTGGATCGCGCCGTAGATCAGCCACAGCGCCACGC
>JAJTBQ010000352.1 GCA_021286835.1 Thiomonas sp. | reverse complement strand
TTACTCGAACCAGCGCAGCAGGCTGTCGAGGCCGCCATGGTCGATGGCGGCGGTGGCGGCTTCGCGCACCTTGGGTTTGGCGTGGTAGGCCACGCTGAAGCCGACGGCGTGCATCATCGGCAGGTCGTTGGCGCCGTCTCCGAGCACGAGCACTTCGCCGGGGTCGCAGCCCAGGTCGTTGCAGAACGCGAGCACGGCCTTTTTCTTGGCGTCGCCGTCGATGATGTCGCCGTTGAGGGTGCCGTCGAGGGCGTCGCCTTTCACGCCCAGCACATTGGCGGCCACGCGGTCGAAGCCCAGGCGCTGTTTCAGCCGGTCGGTGAAGTGGGTGAAGCCGCCGGTGACGAGCTGGGTTTTCAGCCCGGCCGCCTTGGCCGCGGCCAGCAGGGCTTCGGCGCCGGGGTTCAGGCGCAGGGTGTCGGTGTAGAGCTTGTCGAGGGCGGCGAGGGGCACGCCGGCGAGCAGGGCCACGCGCTGGCGCAGGCTGGTGGCGTAGTCGGCGATCTCGCCTCGCATGGCGGCCGCGGTGATGGCGGCGATCTCGTCTTTCTTGCCCACGGCGGCGCCGATTTCATCGACGGTCTCGATGTTGATCAGCGTCGAGTCCATGTCCATCGCCAGCAGCTTGAAGTCGCCCAGGTGCAGCCCGGCGGGCACGATGGCCCAGTCGATGTGGTGCTCGCGGCAGTAGCTGTCGAGGGTGCTGCGCATGCCGGGGCCGGCGCTGCGGATGTCGCGCAGCCGGGCGACGTTGTGTCCGCGGTTGGGGCCGTGGTCATCGGCGAATTTTTCGAGGCTGACCGGGGCTGCGATGTGGCAGAGGTGGTCGAGGCTCTCTTGGGAGAGCGCGGCGGTGTGACGCTGAACGATGAGGTGGTGCATGATGGGCTCGGGAGTGGTGGAGTGCAGAGTTTGGCCTGGGTTGTTGGCGTGGAACTTTACGCCCGCCCTCAGGCGACGGCCTCCTGCGGCCGCGGCGCGCCGAGTTGCTTGAGGGTGTCGCGGATGAGCTGGGCGCGCTGCGCGGCGTCTTTCGTTGGGCGTTCGATGCGCAGCCGGTCGTTGCCAGTGAGCTTGATGTGGCGGTTCTTCTGGATGAGGTCGATGATGCGGGCGGCGTCCACCGGCGCATCCTTGCGGAAATGCAGGATGGCCACGTCCTCGGCCGCGTCGATCTTGGTGATGCCGTAGCCCTGCGCGATCAGCCGCAGGCGGTGCGTGTCCACCAGCGCCTGCGCGGCGGGCGGCAGACGGCCGAAGCGATCGACGATTTCCTCGGCCACGCTGTCGAGTTGGGCGCTGGTGGTGGCGCTGGCCAGTCGCTTGTAGAGCGATAGCCGGGCATGCACATCGCCGCAATAGTCGTTGGGCAGCAGGGCGGGCACGTGCAGATTGATCTCCGTGGTCACGCCCAGCGGGTTGAGCAGGTCGGGCTCGCGGCCCGCGCGCAGCGCCTTGACGGCCTCGGTCAGCATGTCGTTGTAGAGCTGGAAGCCGATCTCCTGCATATTGCCCGACTGCTGCTCGCCCAGCACCTCGCCGGCGCCGCGAATCTCCAGGTCGTGCATGGCGAGGTAGAAGCCCGAGCCCAGTTCTTCCATCTGCTGGATGGCTTCGAGCCGCTGGCCGGCCTGCTTGGTCAGGCTCTGCACATCGGGCACCAGCAGATAGGCGTAGGCCTGGTGATGCGAGCGCCCGACGCGACCGCGCAACTGGTGCAGCTGGGCCAGCCCGAACTTGTCGGCCCGCGCCATGACGATGGTGTTGGCGCTGGGCACGTCGATGCCGGTCTCGATGATGGTGGTGCACAGCAGGATGTTGAAGCGCTGGGCGTGGAAGTCGCGCATCACCCGCTCCAGATCGCGCTCGGGCATCTGGCCGTGGGCGATTTCGATGCGCGCTTCGGGCACCAGTTCTTCGAGCTGGCGCTTGCGGTTTTCGATGGTCTCGACTTCGTTGTGCAGGAAGTACACCTGGCCGCCGCGCTTGATTTCCCGCAGCATGGCCTCGCGCATCACGGCGCTGCTTTCGCTGCGCACGAAGGTCTTGATCGCCAGCCGCTTCTGCGGCGCGGTGGCGATCACCGACAGGTCGCGCAGCCCTTCGAGCGCCATGCCCAGCGTGCGCGGAATGGGCGTGGCCGTGAGGGTGAGCAGATCGACCGAGGCGCGCAGCGCCTTGAGCGCCTC
>JAJTBQ010000032.1 GCA_021286835.1 Thiomonas sp. | reverse complement strand
CGGGCAAGTCCACGCTGATGAAAATCATCTACGGCGCGGTGCAGCCCGATGCCGGTCAGATCGCCTGGAACGGCGCGCCCGTTCGCATGAAAAACCCCGGCATGGCTCGCGAACTGGGCATCGCCATGGTGTATCAGCACTTCTCCCTGTTCGACACCCTCACCGCCGCAGAGAACATCTGGCTGGGTCTGGGGCGCGGCATCAGCCTGTCCGAGGTGGAAAACCGCATCAACGCCATCGCGCATCGCTACGGCCTGGACTGCGCACCCCGCCGTCCAGTGCACACCCTGTCGGTCGGCGAGCGCCAGCGGGTGGAGATCATCCGCTGCCTGCTGGCCGATCCCAAGCTGCTCATCCTCGACGAGCCGACCTCGGTGCTCACGCCGCAGGCCGTTGAAAAGCTGTTTGTCGTGCTGCGCCAGCTCGCCGCGGACGGCTGCAGCATTCTCTACATCAGCCACAAGCTCGACGAGATTCGCAAGCTCTGCCACAACTGCACGGTGCTGCGCGGCGGACGGGTGAGCGGCCGCGTCGATCCGGCCCAGGAGACCGAGGCCAGCCTGTCGCGGCTGATGATTGGCGCCGATCCGCCCGCGCTGCAGCACCGGCCGTCCCAGCTAGGCGAGGTGCTGTTGACGGTGGACGACCTGGTCCTGCCGGGCGATGGCGAATTCAGCGTGGCCATCGACCATCTCTCGCTGGAGGTGCGCGCAGGCGAAATTCTGGGCATCGCCGGCGTGTCGGGCAATGGCCAGCAGGAATTGCTCGCCGCGCTGTCGGGCGAAGACCCGCGCGCGCGCGCCGATGCCGTGCGGCTGGCGGGCGAGCCGGTGGGCGCGTTCGGGCCGGGTGAGCGCCGCAAGCGCGGGCTGCACTTCATTCCGGAAGAGCGTCTGGGGCGGGCGACGGTGCCGGTCCTGTCGCTGGAGCAGAACATGCTGCTGACCGCGCGCCCCGCCGAGGCAACCCGCCGCGGCCTGATCCGGCGCCAGACTCTGCGCGAGCAGGCACAGGCGGTGATCGCCCGTTTCGGCGTGAAGGCCGGCGGACCGCAGGCCGCGGCGCGCAGCCTGTCGGGCGGCAATCTGCAGAAGTACATCGTGGGCCGGGAAATGCTCGGCCAGCCCCGCGTGCTGCTGGTCGCACAACCGACCTGGGGCGTGGACGTGGGCGCCGCGGCGCAGATCCGGGCCGAGCTGCTGGCCCTGCGCGATGCGGGCTGCGCCGTGCTGGTCATCTCGGAAGAGCTCGACGAGTTGTTCGAGATTGCCGACCGGCTGCAGGTGATGGCGCGCGGCAAGCTGTCGCCCTCCATCGCCCGCGCCGACGCGACGGTCGAGCAGATCGGGGTCTGGATGAGCGGGCTGTGGCCGCAGGGCCCGATGGCCGGCGCGCAAGCCGCCACGGAGGTCAGCCATGCTGCGGCTTGAACCCCGAGGCGTGCCCTCCAGAGTCATGGTGTGGCTGTCGCCGCTGCTGGCGCTGGCGATCACGGTGGCCTTCGGCGTGGCCATCTTTCTGTCCATGGGCAAGAACCCGTTGCACGGCCTGAGCATGTTCTTCTGGGAGCCGCTCAAGAACGCCTACAGCCTGTCGGAGCTGGCGCTCAAGGCCAGTCCGCTCATTCTGATCGGCCTGGGGCTGGCGGCCTGTTATCGCAGCAATGTCTGGAACATCGGTGCCGAAGGGCAATACATCGTCGGCGCGATCTTCGGCGGCGGCGTCGCCCTGCTGGCCGGCGACAACACTTCGCACGCCATCGTGCTGCCCATTCTGCTGGCCGGCGTGGTGGGCGGCATGGTGTGGGCGGCGCTGGTGGCGGCGCTTCGCGACTGGTTCAACGCGAACGAGATCCTGGTGAGCCTGATGCTGGTCTATGTCGCTCAATACCTGCTCGACTATCTGGTGTACGGCCCGTGGAAAGATCCGGAGGGCTACAACTTTCCGCAGACCAAGATGTTCGCCGATCCGGCGCTGCTGGGCCATCTGATCGAGGGCACCCGGCTGAACTGGGGTTTCCCGATCGCGCTGGTCGCGGTGGGGCTGGTGTGGGTGTTTCTGTTCCGCAGCGTGCAGGGCTTCCGGCTCCAGGTGGGCGGGCTGGCACCCGGAGCGGCGCGCTACGCCGGTTATTCGTCGCGCAAGGCACTCTGGACGGTGCTGCTGATGTCGGGTGGCTTCGCGGGCCTGGCCGGCTCGCTCGATGCCATCGGGCCGCTGCAGCAGCTCACGCCGCAGGTCTCGCAGGGCTACGGCTTCGCGGCCATCATCGTGGCCTTCGTCGGCCGCCTCAACCCGGTGGGCATCGTGCTCTCGGGCGCACTCATGGCGATGTTCTACATCGGCGGCGAGCTGGCGCAATCGCGCCTGGGCTTGCCCAACGCGATGACGGGCGTCTTCCAGGGCTTGCTGCTGTTCTCGCTGCTGGCCTGCGACACCTTGATCTACAACCGCATCCGCTTCAAACGCTGAGGAGACGCCTATGCCCCCACGCTCGCTTTGCTCGCTGCCCCCCGAGGGGGCCGCAGTTCTCCTGGGGCGGCCCGGCGCGAACTGACATGGACATGACGGCTTCTCTCATTGCCACCACGCTGAGCGCGGGCACCCCGCTGGCGCTGGCGGCGCTGGGCCTGCTCATCAACGAAAAGTCAGGCGTGGTCAACCTCGGCGCCGAGGGCATGATGCTGATGGCCGCGGTCATCGGCTTTGCCGTGGCCTTGCATACGGGCAATCAGTGGGTCGCCTTTGGGGCTGGCGCGGTGGCCGGCGCCTTGCTGGCGGGGGCGCTGGGCCTGCTGGTGATCTGGCTGAACACCAATCAGTACGCCACCGGCCTGGCGCTCACGCTGTTCGGCGCCGGGCTGTCGGCCTTCATCGGCATCGATTACGTGGGCAAGACGCTGCCCAACTTCCAGCCGCTGGACATTCCGGTGCTCAGCCAGCTTCCCTTCTTCGGTCCGGCCCTGTTCCACCACCATCTCATGGTGTATCTGACCATGGTGCTGGCGATCGGCCTGATCGGGTTCTTCGACCGGACGCGTGCCGGACTGGTGCTGCGCGCGGTGGGCGAATCGCCCGAGTCGGCGCATGCGCTGGGCTATCCGGTGCGGCGCATCCGTCTGCTGGCCCTGATGTGCGGCGGGGCGCTGGTGGGCGTGGCCGGTGCCTATCTGTCGGTGATCTACACGCCCTTGTGGGTGCAGGGCATGACGGCCGGGCGGGGCTGGATCGCCCTGGCGCTGACCACGTTCGCAACCTGGCGGCCCGCCCGCGTGCTGCTCGGCGCCTATCTGTTCGGCGGCGTGACCATGCTGCAGTTTTTCTTCCAGGGCAGCGGCATGCAGGTGCCGTCGCAGTTTCTGTCGATGCTGCCGTATATCGCCACCATCGTGGTGCTGGCGGTGATGTCACGCAATCCGCTCTGGATCCGCATCAACATGCCGTCGTCGATCGGCAAGCCATTTACCCCGGGTGGGTGAGCGGGCCGGCCATGCGGGCACGATTTTTGTATACAGTTTCACATCATTTTTAAGGAGGACTCCATGTTCAAAACCGTGTTGAAAAAACCCCTTGTTGCGCTGGCGGCGGTCGCCAGCGTGTTGGCGATGGCCACCGCGCCAGCGCATGCGGCCGACCCGCTGAAGGTCGGCTTCGTCTACATCGGCCCGGTGGGCGATGCCGGCTGGACTTACGCGCACGACCTGGCGCGCAAGGCGCTGCAGGCCAAGTTCGGCGACAAGATCAAGACGCAATACGTTGAAAACGTGCCCGAAGGCCCCGACGCCGCGCGCGTGATCCGCGATCTGGCGCAGCAAGGCGACGGCCTGATCTTCACCACGAGCTTCGGCTATATGGAGCCCACGCTCAAGGTGGCCAAGGAGTTCCCGAACGTCAAGTTCGAGCACGCCACGGGCTATAAGACCGCGAAGAACGTCGGCACCTACGACGCCCGTACTTACGAAGGCGCCTATCTCGCCGGCGTGCTTGCAGGCGGCATGAGCAAGACCAACGTGATCGGTGTGGTCGGCTCGGTGCCCATCCCCGAAGTGATCCGCAACATCGATTCGTTCACCCTGGGCGCGCAGTCCGTCAACCCGAAGATCACGACCAAGGTGGTCTGGGTGAACAAGTGGTTCGATCCGCCGAAGGAAACCGAAGCGGCCACGTCCCTCATCAATCAGGGCGCCGACGTGCTGTTCCAGAACACCGACTCGCCCGCCGTGCTGCAGACCGCCGAGAAGATGGGCAAGTACGGTTTCGGCTGGGACAGCAATATGAGCAAGTTCGGTCCCAAGGCCCACCTGGCCTCGGCCACCATCAACTGGGCGCCGCTCTATGAAATGCTGACCGAAGAAGTCATCAAGGGCAACTGGAAACCGGCGCAATACTGGTGGGGCATGAAGCACGACACCATTCAGCTGCAGGACATCAACCCCGCGGTGCCGGAGTCGCTGAAGAAGATCGTGCTCGAACGCGAGGCGGGCCTGAAGAACGGCAGCTTCAACATCTGGAAGGGCCCCATCGTCGATCAGTCGGGCAAGACGGTCGTCGCGGCCGGCAAGGTGGCCGACGACAAGTTCCTCCACGGCATCATGTTCTACGTCAAGGGCGTGGAAGGCAAGGTGCCTGGGCAGTAAGCGGCCAGGGTTTTCGTCTCCTGACACCGGGCCGGTTGCTGCATGCACCGGCCCGGTGTCATTCAGGGTGCTGCATCGACCAGCACGACCTCCGCGTCGTCGATCGCCGTGACGCGCAGCACCGTTTCATCGCGAATGGCCGCGCCATCGCGCGCGTCCAGCCCCACGCCGTTGACCTCGACCTTGCCCCTGGCCGGGACGAGATAGGCCATGCGATCTGTGCCCAGGGTGTAGTCGACCGAGTCGCCCGCCTTGAGTGTGGCACCCAGCACCCTTGCATCGGCGCGGATCGGCAGCGCCTCGGCATCGTTCGGCAGGCCGCTGGCCAAGGCGATGAAGCGGCCGGAGCGCTCACCTTTCGGGAAAGGCTTGGCGCCCCAGGCCGGGGGCTCGCCGCGACGGTTGGGCAGAATCCATATCTGGAATATCGTCGTCGGTCCTGCTTCGCGGTTGTATTCGGAATGGCGGATGCCAGTGCCCGCGCTCATCACCTGGACGTCGCCCGCCTCGGTGCGCCCGTGATTGCCCAGACTGTCTTCGTGCGTGATGGCGCCTTCGCGCACATAGGTGATGATTTCCATGTCGGCATGCGGGTGCGGCGCAAAACCGGTCGAGGGGGCGATGGTGTCGTCGTTCCAGACGCGCAGCGCGCCCCAGTTCATCCGCTTGGGGTCGTGGTAGCCGGCGAACGAAAAGTGGTGCCGCGTGTCCAGCCAGTCGAGGTGGTCGCCTCCGAGTTGTGCAAGCGGTCTGCGTTCGATCATGTCGTGCTCCTGTTGGAAGACCTATTTGTCTAGCGCAACATAGTTCAAGGATGGCTGTTTTGCTGGGGGGTGAGGGAGGAACCCCTTTGCGGGCTGCGTCTACACTCATTCATCCCTTTTCAGAGGCCTTCATCATGCCCCGTCCAGACATCTCCCCATGGCCCGAGCAGCGCGTCACCGATCTGCTTCGTGTCAGCCCGAAGGCCGAATTGCACGTGCACATCGAGGGAACGCTGGAGCCCGAGCTGATCTTCGCACTGGCCCGGCGCAACGGCGTGACGCTGCCCTACGCGGATGTGGAAGCGCTGCGCAAGGCCTATGCCTTCACCGACCTGCAATCCTTCCTCGATCTGTATTACGCCGGATGCGATGTGCTGCGCACCGAACAGGACTTTTTCGATCTGGCCTGGGCCTACTTCCTGCGTGCCGCGCAGGATCACGTGGTGCGCGTGGAGCCTTTTTTCGATCCCCAGAGCCATACCGCACGGGGCGTCGGTTTCGAGGTGTTCATGCCGGCCTTCATCCAGGCCGCGCGGCGCGCACAGGACGAACTGGGCTTGAGCGTCGGCTGGATCGTGAGCGTGCTGCGCCATCTGTCCGAGGAAGACGCCTTGCAGACCCTCGAAGCGGCGCAGCCCTGGCTCGATCATCTGATCGGCATCGGCCTCGATTCGTCCGAACGCGGCAACCCGCCCGAGAAGTTTGCCCGGGTATTCGCCCGCGCCCGCCAGCTTGGGCTGCACGCAGTGGCGCATGCGGGCGAGGAGGGGCCGCCCGCCTACGTGCGCGACGCCCTGGATGTGCTCGAAGTCGAGCGCATCGATCACGGCGTGCGTGCCAGCGAAGATCCGGCCCTGATGCAGCGCCTGGCGCGCGAGCAGGTACCGCTCACGGTCTGCCCGCTGTCGAACGTGCGGCTGTGCGTGGTGCCCGATCTGGCTCAGCACAACCTGCCGCAGTTGCTCGATGCAGGGCTGAAGGTCACCGTCAATTCGGACGACCCGGCGTACTTCGGCGGCTATGTGAACGACAACCTCACCCAGCTGTTCGCAGCCCAACCCGCGTTGGGCGCACCCCAGGCCTATGCCCTGCTGCGCAACAGCCTGGAGGCCAGCTTCGCAGCCGACGGCGACAAGGCGCTCTGGATCGCCCAGCTCGACGCACGGTGGCAATCCGCGGGGCGCGCGTGATGACAGCCTTGGCCACCCCAGACGATGTTGTCGTGGCGCAGACCCGCGCCTGGGTGGACCGCATGGTGATCGGCTTGAACCTCTGCCCCTTTGCCAAGGCGCCTCAGGTCAAAGGGCGCATCCGCTATGTGCACTGCGCCGCGGCGACGACCGAGGGCCTGCTGCAGGCCCTCGGCGACGAACTCCAGCGCCTCGCGCGCACGGCTCCCGAAGAGGTGGAAACCACGCTGCTCATCCACCCGCAGACCCTCACGCATTTTGCTCACTACAACGCCTTTCTCGACGAGTCCGAGGCGCTGCTGGCGCGCCTCGGACTGCTCGGCACGCTGCAGATCGCGAGCTTTCACCCGCACTATCGGTTCGCCGGCACCCGCCCGGACGACGTGACCAACGCCACCAATCGCTCGCCGTTTCCCATGCTGCATCTGATTCGCGAATCCAGCATCGACCGTGCTGTGACGGCTTTCCCGGAAGCCGACGCAATCTACAAGGCCAACAAGGCCACCATGCGCCGGCTGGGCAAGTCAGGGGTTGCCGCGCTGCAGGCCCTCTGCCGCGCGGACGCCGAGTAAGGTGTTTCCCCACGCCCATCGAAGGATGGCCGCGCTGTAGCATCTGCTCACATTTCCAAGCAAGGAGACTGTGATGTGGAATGAGAATCTGAAGGCGGAATTCCAGAGTCTTGCCCCGGGCCGGCCGGATGGCGAGCTGTCCAGGCGCGATTTTGTGCGCACCGCGCTTGGGGTGGGATTTGCCGCCGCCGCGGGGCCGGTGATGGCGCAGACCGTGGTGCAGACCTCCGCAGACGGCCTGCTCGCCGGAGACGTGCAGATCGAGTCCGGCGGCCAGAAGATTCCGGTCTATCGTGCGCAACCCAAAGGCAAGTCCGACCTTCCCGTGGTGCTGGTGGTGTCGGAAATCTTCGGGGTGCACGAATACATCGCGGATGTCGCGCGGCGCTTCGCGCACCAGGGCTATCTCGCGCTGGCGCCCGATCTGTTCGTGCGGCAGGGCGATCCGATGGCCTACGGCAGCATTGCCGAAGTGATGAGCAAGGTCATCTCCAAGGTGCCCGATGCCCAGGTGCTGCAGGATCTGGACGCCTGCCGCAGCTGGGCGCTCGCCAACGGCGGCAAGGCGGGCCATGTCGGCATCACCGGGTTCTGCTGGGGCGGGCGCTTCGTCTGGCTCTACTGCGCTCACGCCCCGGTGCAGGCTGGCGTGGCCTGGTACGGACGCCTGGTCGGCACGCCATCCGAGCTGTCGCCCAAGAATCCGGTGGACATCGCCATGGATCTCAAGGCGCCGGTGCTCGGCCTCTATGGCGGCAAAGACCAGGGCATCACGCAGGAATCCGTGGAGCAGATGCGCAAGGCGCTGGCCAGCGGCAGCGCAGCGGCCAAGGCGTCGGAAATCGTGGTGTATCCCGATGCCGGTCACGGTTTCCACGCCGACTACAGGCCCAGCTACAACGCCAAGGATGCCGAAGACGGCTGGAAGCGGGCGCTGGCCTGGCTGCGTCAACACAAGGTGGTGGTCGCCGAGGCGGTGGAGCCCCCGCAAGACGGTATGTGCCAGACGGAAAAAGGTTTTCCGCAGATTTTTCCGGTGGACAAACTGCTCAGTGGTTGAGCTTCAGGCTGTACCGAGGCGGCTGGTCACTCTTGGTGCCGCACGCCCTGAGCCTGCACCCTGTGGGTGCTGGCTCGCCTCGGAATGTTCGGGTGGGCAGGCACGCGGTTTGCTCCATGGGTGCGACATCCGTCTGCCTGAAAGAATCCAATGCACCCCGTCATCCATCGGTTTTTCCACCGCGCCATGGGCGCAGTCCTGTTCGTGCTTCTCTGCGGGGCGATTCCCGTTGCGCAGGCCGCGCCACCGCGGCCGATTCCCGTGAAGGTGATGATCGTCACCATGTTCGGACCGGAGGCGCAGACCTGGCTGAAACACTTCCATCAAGCACGCAACATTGCCGTGCCGGGTTTGCCGGAAAACCATCCCAACGTCACCTGTCAATCCGACGGTCTGTGCCTGATGACGACGGGCATGGGGCACGCCAACGCGGCTGCATCGATGATGGCCGTTTTGTTCTCGCCGCGCTTCGATCTGCGCCACACCTATTTTCTGGTGTCGGGCATTGCCGGCATCAACCCCAGGGAAGGCACTCTGGGCACCACGGCCTGGGCGCTTTATCTGGTGGATTTTGGCCTTCAGTGGGAGATTGACGCGAGAGAAAAACCGGCGAACTGGCCCAGCGGTTACCTTGGCATCAACACCCGCGATCCGGAGCAGTTTCCGCCGCTTGACTATCGAACCGAAGTCTTTTCGCTCGATGCCAAGCTGGTCAACAAGGCTTATGCCTTGTCCAAGAACGTGAAGTTGGTCGACAGCGCGGAAATGGCCGCTTATCGTGCCCAATACCCTTATGCGCCGGCAAACCAGCCCCCGCATGTCACCCAATGCGACACGCTTTCAGGCGACACCTGGTGGTCGGGCGACTTGCTCGGGCAGCGCGCCGAACAATGGACCCGGATGCTCACGCTGGGCAAAGGCAGCTATTGCACGACCCAACAGGAAGACAACGCGACTTACGAGGCGCTCAAACGCGCCACGGCGGCGGGAAGGGCGGATATGAATCGTGTGGCCGTGCTGCGTGCCGGATCGGATTTCGATCGGCCGCCGCCGGGCATGCCGGCGGCCGAGAATCTTCTGGACTATCCGAAACAGGGGGGCTTCATGCCTGCGCTGGACAATCTGTATCTCACAGGTGAGCCGCTGGTGCACGCCATTCTGGCCCATTGGGACGTCTGGCGCGCAGGCATTCCTGATTGAAAGGCCCTCAGCGCACCACCAGCACCGGCAGCTTGGAGTGGGACAGCACTCGAGAAGTCTGGCTGCCCAGCATGGCCGAAGTCATGCCGCTGCGGCCGTGCGAGGCGATGACGATGGCGTCGCAGCCTTGTTTTTTCGCGGCGGCGAGAAGGCCTCGCCACGCCTGCGCATCTTCTTCCACCACGGTATCGCAGCTCAGTCCGGCGAGACGGAGCCGGTCGTGTACCCGTTGCAGCGCGGAATTCGCCTGCTTGCGAACTTCGTCCTGCCATTGATCCATCCCGACGGGCATGACTTCGATGGCGCCGATGTAGGGGTAGAGATCAATGACCGAGCAGACCGTGATCTTCGAGCCGAACTTCTTGGCCAGTTCGATGGCGTATGGCAGGGCTTTGTCCGCGAGCTCGGAGCCGTCTGTGGACAACAGGAGGTGATTGAACATGGGGAGTGCTCCTCTTGATGGGTTGAAGGAGCCGGGCGACGCGCCTGGCAAGCGCGCAGACCGGCGGCGTGCCTCAGCGCAGCACCAGCACTGGAATGGTCGAATGCGTCAGCAGCTTCTGGGTTTCACTGCCCAGCAGCAGCGCCTGCATGCCGCGGCGGCCGTGTGAGGCGATGACCACCACGTCGCAGCCCCGATCCTTGGCGACGTCGAGCATGGCCTTCCACGGATGGACATCCTCGGCGATGACCGGCTCAAAGATCACGCCGGAAGCTTTGCAGGCGTCTTGCAGGGGCTTGAGCGCATCCTCGGCCAGTTTGGTCACGTGGACGCGGTACTGATCGGACGTGATCGGCACCGTTTCGGCAAGCCCGGAGTAGGGATAGGGGTCGGTGACGTTGAGGCCGACGACGACGGCGTTGCAGTCCTTGGCCAGCGCGACGGCGTGGGGAATGACTTTGCCACCAGTTTCCGAACCGTCGGTGGGGACGAGAATCTTCTTGTACATGGCGATCTCCGTTTCGAGTGGGAATACTGATTTGGGTTGCGATTCTTGGAACCTCAACCACTCACCATATGCTGCTCCTCGAATGTATGACGTGGCTTGCTATAGATCAAACCGCCCCGACCACGCGGCCCGGCTCGCTGGAAAGGTCAGGCCTTACCCGGCGCGGGTCCGGTCGCGACGGGGCGCGACGGTTCGGCGCACCACTCGCTCCATGATCCGGGGTAGAGCAGGCTGCCGTCCATGCCGGCATGCATCATGGCCAGCACGTTGTGGCACCCGGTGACGCCGGAGCCGCAGTGATGGATCACGTCGCGCGGGTCCCAGTCTTCGAGCAGCGCGGTGTATTCCTCGCGCAATTGTTCGCGCGACTTGAAGGTGCCGTCCGCTTGCAGATTGGTTTGAAAGAAGCGGTTTCTCGCGCCGGGGATGTGTCCGCCGACGGGATCGATGGGCTCGACCTCGCCGGCGTAGCGCTCCGGCGCCCGGGCGTCGACCACGAGGAGTTTCGCATACTGCAGGCTATCGAGCACCCGATCCGCCGAAACCGCCCCCACGAGTGACGCCCGGCGTTCGAAATGGGCAGGCATACGGGCATGCGGCGGCGTGTTTTCGCTGGCCCCGCCCGCGCGCGTCCAGGCGGGCCAGCCGCCATCGAGAACGGCCACTGCATCGTGACCGAGCCAGCGCAGCATCCACCAAAGTCGTACCGCAAAACTGCCGCCGGAGCGGTCGTAGGCGACGACCTGCTGGTGTTGATGCAGACCAAGGCGGCCCAGCATGGCGGCGAAGGCGTCGGGATCGGGCAGGGGATGGCGACCGTTGCGCCCGGTCTTCGGCGCCGAGAGATCGTCGTCGAGGTGCAGGAAGATCGCCCCAGGAATATGGGCTTGCGCATACGCCTGTCGCCCCTCGTCGGGCTGGGCGAGGTCGTGGCTGCAGTCGACGATGAACGGATCGTTCAACCCAGCCAGTTCAGACGCGGAGATCAGGGTGGTGTACGGGGTGGGCATGGTGGGAGCGCGGTGCTGCAGGCCATAGACATCGAAGATCGAACCATAAAACAAAACCCCGCAGGGGGTTTGCGGTGCGGTCTCAGGCTGGAACCCGCAGCTTGTTGCGATACCAGGCATGGAAGTGACGCATGCCGTCTTCCATCGGGGTCTGATAGGGGCCGTGCTGGTCGTCGCCGCGCTCGAACAGGGCCTTGCGACCGGCGTCCATGCGCTCGGCGATCTCGTCGTCTTCCGCGCAGGTTTCCATATAGGCGGCGCGTTCGGCCATGATGAACTCGCGCTCGAACGCCGCGATTTCTTCGGGGTAGAAAAACTCCACCATGTTCAGGGTTTTTTGCGGCCCCAGCGGATAGAGCGTGGACACCACGAGCACATGGGGATACCACTCCAGCATGATGTTGGGGTAGAGGGTGAGCCAGATGGCGCCATGTTCGGGCATCTTTTTGTCGGACCGGAAGTTGAGCACGGCCTGATGCCATTTGCTGTAGACCGCGCTGCCCGGGTGTTGCAGACCTTCATGGACGCCCACGGTCTGCACGCTCCATTCCGGCGCGAACTGCCATTGCAGGACATTGCAGTCGACGAACTTGCCCAGTCCGGGGTGGAAGGGCACGACGTGGTAGTCCTCCAGATAGACCTCGATGAAGGTCTTCCAGTTGTAGTTGCAGACGTGCATCTCCGTGTGGTCGTGCACGAAGCCGCTGAAATCGAACTCCTTGAGCACGGCCAGCTGCTGCATGGTCTGGGCGACGGGGTAGCCGTTGTCCTCGAACAGCATGCCGTTCCATCGCTGCAGGGGGTAGGTCTGCAGATGCAGGCAGGGGTCTTGTTCAAAATGCGGGGCGCCGACGAGCTGGCCGTCGAGGCCGTAGGTCCAGCGATGCAGCGGGCAGACGATGTTCTTGCCCGTACTGCCCATGCCGCGCAGCATCACGGCCTGCCGGTGGCGACAGACGTTGGAGAGGAGTTCGATGCCTGAAGGTCCATGGATCAGCGCGCGGCCTTCGCCTTCCTGGGCGAGTGCGGCGTAGTCGCCGATCTTGGGCACCGTGAGTTCATGTCCGAGATAGCGTGGGCCAGAGCGGAAAATCTGTTCCTGCTCCAGCTTGAACAGGTCGTCATCGAAATAGGTCGAAACCGGCAATTGCAAATGATCTTGCGACAGACGAATGCTCAGATCGGACATGATGGGGATGCACCTCCACAATTCGTTGAAAAGGACCACAACCTAATTCAGCGGCCGATTGTAGAGTCCATGCTTGCAGCCAAGCCGGGGTGCGACGCCTAAAATGCGCAGCTTTCCTGCTCCCGCTCCCGGGTTGCCGACTACGCTTTCGGCCCCGGCCCGACCCGATGCCCGCCGCCAAATCAGCCCGCAATACCGACTCTGCCCCGACCAGTTATGAGCAGGCGCTGATCGAGCTGGAGCAGATCGTGCAGGCGATGGAGGCCGGGCAGCTCAGCCTCGACGACACCTTGTCGTCCTACAAGCGGGGCAACCTGCTGCTGCAATACTGCCGAAACAAGCTGCAGGCCGTCGAACAGCAGGTGCAGGTTCTCGATGGCGAACAGCTCCAGCCCTTGCGCACCGAGCCGGACGAGGAGGACGACCGTGCCTGATGTCGCGCACCTCGAAGGCGCTCCCACGGCGCCCGATCTGACGGACCTGCCGTCCTTCGACGACTGGCTGCGTCAGCACCAGAATCGCGCGCAGGCCTTGATCGAGCATCACGTCCCGCAGCAGCATCCGCTGGTGCCGCAACTGCATGAAGCCATGCACTACGCCGCGGCGATGGGGGGCAAGCGCGTGCGTCCCTTGCTGGTCTGGGCGGCAGGCGAGTGCGTGCAGGGCGACGCGAAGGCGCTCGACCGTGCCGCCTGTGCGGTCGAGCTGGTGCATGCCTATTCGCTGGTCCACGACGATCTGCCCTGCATGGACGACGATGTGCTGCGACGCGGCCAGCCCACCACTCATGTGCGGTTTGGCGAGGCGCTCGCCCTGCTGGCGGGCGATGCACTGCAAGCCCTGGCCTATGAAGTGCTGACGCCCGACGGCGAGATCGCGCCGGCGCTGCAGGCGCGCCTGTGCGCTCTGCTGGCGCGCGCTTCGGGCGCGGATGGCATGGCGGGTGGGCAGACGCTGGACATTCTCGCCACGGGCGGGGCGGTCAGCGGCGACGACCTGATGCATATGCACCGCCGCAAGACCGGGGCGCTGCTCAAGGCCAGCGTGCTGATGGGCGCAGCCTGCGGCGGGATAGGCCCGTCTTCGGCCACGACGCCGACCTACAAGGCGCTTGAGATCTACGGCGATGCCGTGGGCCTGGCCTTTCAGGTGGTCGACGACATTCTCGACGTGACCGCCGACTCGCACACCCTGGGAAAGACCGCGGGCAAGGACGCTCAGCAGAACAAGTCCACCTACGTCTCCGCGCTCGGCCTCGATGCCGCGCGCACGCTGGCCCATGGTCTGCGCGACAAGGCCCAGGCCGCGCTCGACACGCTTGCCCCGCCCCAGCGTGTTGCCAGCCGGCGCCTGCGCGAGCTGGCTGACCTGATCGTGCTGCGCGGGCATTGAGCGCGGCGTATCTTTCGCAACACCCGATCCTTCCGAGATGAGCCCGATGAACCGTGAACGCGCCGCGACTGCTTTGCCCCTTCTTGCCGCCGCGACGGCGCTGGGCACGCTGGGGGGCGCCCTCTGGCTGCAGCGCAAGGGGTTTGCGCCCTGTCCGCTCTGCATCCTGCAACGCATGGCCTATCTCGGTGTGCTGGTCTTCGCGCTGTCGGCCAACAGTCTGGTGCGGTCGCGGCTGGCCAGCCAGGCCATGCTCGGCCTGGGCGTGCTCAGCGGACTGGTCGGCCTGGGCTTCGCTGCCCGGCACATCTGGCTGGTCCTGCATCCCGGGCAGCTCTGCGGCCTGGACCCGCTGGCCGCGGTCATCAATCGCTGGCAGGTCACGCAGTGGGCGCCGTGGATGTTTCGCGCCGATGGCCTTTGCGCCGATACGCCCTCCGTCTTCGGACTGGCCTTGCCTTTCTGGTCTGCAGCCGGTTTCGTCCTGACCTCGGTGCTGCTTCTGGTCGCGATGCGTTGCCGCGCCTCCTCATCAACACGCTGACTCATGGTGACTGCTTCGTTTTCCCTGCTGAACCGCATCGGCTCTCCCGCCGATCTGCGCGGGCTCGACCGCGCGCATCTGCGGCAACTCGCCGTCGAACTGCGCGAGTTCATCCTCCAGTCGGTATCGCG
>JAJTBQ010000351.1 GCA_021286835.1 Thiomonas sp. | reverse complement strand
CGTCGTGGTCGGCCTTTCCGGCGGTGTCGATTCCTCCGTTTCCGCCTGGCTGCTCAAACAGCAGGGCTATACGGTCGTTGGCCTGTTCATGAAAAACTGGGAGGACGACGATGACAGCGAATATTGCTCCACGCGCCAGGACTGGCTCGACGCCGCCAGCGTGGCCGACCGCATCGGCATCGACATCGAGGCGGTGAATTTCGCGGCCGAATACAAGGAGCGGGTGTTCGCCGAATTCCTGCGCGAATACGCGGCCGGCCGTACGCCCAACCCGGATGTGCTGTGCAACGCCGAGATCAAGTTCAAGGCCTTTCTCGACCACGCCATGCGCCTTGGCGCAGACCACATCGCCACCGGCCACTACGCAAGGGTGCGCGAAGGCCGCCGTGGGTTCGAACTGCTGCGCGGCCTGGATGCCTCGAAAGACCAGAGTTACTTTCTCCATCGCCTCAATCAGGCCCAGCTTGCGCGCACGCTGTTTCCAGTGGGCGAATTGCACAAGTCCGAGGTGCGCGCCATCGCAGCGGAGATCGGTCTGCACAACGCCCGCAAGAAAGACTCCACCGGCATCTGCTTCATCGGCGAGCGTCCGTTTCGCGACTTTCTCAACCGCTACCTGCCCACCCAGCCCGGACCGATGAAAACCCCCGAGGGCAAGACTGTGGGGCAGCACATCGGACTGGCGTTTTACACCCTGGGCCAGCGCAAGGGCATCGGCCTGGGCGGCAGTCAGAGCGGCAATGGCGAGCCCTGGTTCGTCGCCGCCAAGGATATTGAACGCAATCAGCTCATCGTGGTGCAGGGACACGATCATCCGCTGCTGCAAAGCCGTGGGTTGCGCGCCTTATCGGCCAGTTGGGTGTCCGGTCAATCCCCCGAAGAAGCCGGTGTCGCCTATGGCGCCAAGACGCGGTATCGCCAGGTGGATGCGGTTTGCCGCTATCGTGGCGGCTCGAACGACCAGTTCGGCCTGGATTTCGACGCGCCCCAGTGGGCGGTCACCCCGGGGCAGTCGGCCGTCCTGTATGACGGCGAGGTCTGCCTGGGCGGCGGCATCATCGAGGCCGCCGTGCCCTGAACCCGGAAAAGCGCTCAGGCCATGCGCGCCAGCAGGGTTTCAACCTCGTCGAGCATGGCGCTGAGCTTGGGTTGCTCGCCGCTCTCGGTGTGCTCCAGCCGTCCGTCGAGTTCCTGTTCGAGGTAGCACACGGTCATGCGCACGAAGGTGCTGTCGAGCGCCTTGCGCACCGCCGAGAGCTGCTGCGCCACCTTGAGACAAGGCTCACCCTCTTCGATCATGCGCTGCACGCCCCGCATCTGGCCCTCGGCGCGTTTGAGACGATTGAGAATGTCCGTGCGAGAGGCTTCGTTGGTCAGAACTGACATGGTGATGGCTCCGGGAATCTGTGGGATCTTGGTACTGCGCTTCATCCAATCGTCTCCATCATAGGCGAGCTCATCAATCCTTCGTCCTCGCCCGGCAGCCGTTCAGGCCGAATGAATCAGCGCCACGGGCTCTGGCGCCAGCAGCGACCCGTCGCGCAGTCCCCGAGCCGTCGCCAGCGTCAGCCACCCGATCACCACCGAGGCCAGCGCCAGTGCGAGGATGGCGAACGTCTGCATGCCCCCGCTCTGGGTAGCCAGGGCGAGATGCATCGACAGACCGGCAAAGGCTGCAAGCGGGAAGGACAGCGCCCAGTGGCCGATGGTGAAGGCCTCCTGCATCATCGCCTTGAAAGACAGAAAGCTCAGCAGCACAAAAAAGAACGCAATGCCCCATGCCCCTTCGAGGGCCTCGACCGGCGCGCCGATCTGCGCCAGCCCCAGGCCTCCGGCGGCTGGCGGCGCAATGCTGATGAACACCATGGGGAGCAGCCGGCGCGGCAGCATGCCGAACGCCGCGACGCGCACCATGAACAAGCCCTGCACGATGAGAAAGAAAAAGGCTCCGATCGCCCACTGCGCCACGGACCAGATCTGGAATCCGAGCGCCATGCCGGCATAGGGCACCACCACATTGCCGGCCGCGGCCAGAAACAGCGCCGGAGTGACGCCGGCCCAGTTCGGCCCCTTCTCCGTGGCGGCGCTCAGACGCAATCGGTGAAAGACCCAGACCGTCGCCGCGAGCTGACCCACTGCGCTCAACATCCAGAATCCGGCCATCCAGACGTTGTCGACCTCCAGAACCTGCACGGC
>JAJTBQ010000031.1 GCA_021286835.1 Thiomonas sp. | reverse complement strand
TGGCTTCGCTTTCGGCGCTCTGGTATCGCGGCCTGCCGCAGGCGGTCGCCTTCAGCCGTCAGCGCTGGTCGCAGATGTCGGGGCGCGAGCGCGTGCTGATCGGATCTGCCGCTTTGGTGGTCGCGGCGGCGCTGCTGTGGCTGCTGGCCGTCCGCCCCGCCTGGCGCACGCTGCAGACGGCGCCGCAACGCATCGTCAGTCTGCAACAGCAACTGCAGACGCTGCAGCAGGACGGGCAGAGCATCGCCGCCCTGCGCAACGCGCCGTCGGTGCCCGCGTTCAACGGTGATCTGCAGGCGGCCATGGCGGCATGGTTCAAGCGCGTCGATCCGGGCGCCACGGTTCAGGCCCAGGTGTTGCCGGGCGAAGTGACGCTGCAGCTCACGTCGCTGCGTCCGGCCACGCTGGCGGCGCTGGCGCAGACGGCGCGGCGCGACTGGTCGGCGCAGATCGATGCCGCCGACCTCAAGCGCGGCGCGGGCGGCACGCTGGACGGCACGGTGCATCTGTCGCGGCAAGGATCGGGTGGCGGATGAATGGCAAGCGCAATCAAGTCCTCCCCGGCCCGCGAAGGATCATCCGCCGGCAAACGCCGCTCCGGCACATCGTCGCGCGGCCGGTCGTCGTCGCGCAAGCCGGTCAAGCGGCGGCGTCCGTTCAACCGACGCTGGCTATGGCTGGCCGCTGTTCTGGGCGTGCTGTGGGGGCTGCTCTGGCAGGCCCCGGCCAGCTGGCTGAGCGCGGCGGTCTGGAGGGCAAGCGGCCAACGCGTGCTGCTGGCGCAGGCGCAGGGCACCTGGCACAACGGGTCGGCGCTGCTGGTGCTCGAGGGCGGCGCGGGCAGTCGCGGCGCGACCGTGCTGCCCGGCATGCTGCATTGGACCGTGCGTCTGGGCTCGTTCTGGCGCGGCGCCTTGCAGGCGCAGATCGACTGGCCCACGGTTTCGTCGCAGGCGCTGCAGGTGGACGCGCGATTCGGCCTTTCGCAGAGCACCTTGGCCTTGCGCCCCGCAGGCGGTGGGCCGGACGCCCCATGGCAGGGCGCGCTGCCGCTTTCGGTGCTCGATGGCCTGGGCACCCCCTGGAACACCGTTGCGCTGCAGGGACAGGCGCAATTTACCTTGCGTGGCCTGCACCTAGAATCGGTGGCAGGTCGGATGCGGCTCGGCGGACAGGTGCAGATCGATCTGCCGGACGTGGCATCCCGATTGAGCGTGGTGGCGCCCATCGGCAGCTACACCCTCAGCATCACCGGCCAGGGGGCCGACGCGCAGGTGGCGTTGCGCAGCGACAAAGGGCCTTTGCTGTTGGAGGGCAAGGGGGTCTGGAATGGCCAGGCGCTGCAGTTTCTCGGCACCGGCCGGGCGACGCCGGGCAACGAGGCGGCGATGGCCAATCTGCTTTCGCTGCTCGGACGGCGCGAAGGCGACCATGTCCAGATCGCGCTCTGAGAGCGTCTGCGTCCCGACAGCCGTAGAAGATCACAAGAATCAAGGAACGCTGCGATGCATCCACACGTGAAACACAGAACCCAAGACAGCCGCTGGAGCCGCCGTCTGCTGGTGCTGCTGCTCGTCCCGCTTTTGATGCTGCAGCCGGTGATGGCCCAGGCACCGTCGCCCTCGGGCACGGCAGGCGATGCCAAGCGCAGCGCCAATGGCGATCTCACCATCAATCTGGTGAACGCCGACATCGCCAGCGCGGTGCAGGCGGTGGCCGCGGCGACCGGGCGCAATTTCATCGTCGACCCGCGGGTGAAGGGTCAGGTCACCCTGCAATTCGAAAAGCCGGTGCCGCCGCAGAAGGTCTTCCAGGCGCTGCTCACGCAGCTGCGCCTTGCGGGCTTCGCCGTGGTGGAACATGACGGCGTGTTCCAAGTCGTGCCCGAGGCGGACGCCAAGCTGCAAAGCGGCCCGGTGGGCGTCGGGCTGGCGCCGTCCCACATTCCGGGGCGCGGCGATCAGGTGGTGACGCAGATTTTCCAGTTGCGCAATGCCTCGGCCAACAGTCTGCTGCCGGTGCTGCGGCCGCTGATTTCGCCCAACAACACCATCAACGTCAGTCCTTCGGGCAACGCGCTGGTGGTGACCGACTACGCCGACAACCTCAAGCGCATTGCGCGCATCATTGCCGCGCTCGACGTGCCCACCGGTACCGAAGTCACCGTGGTGCCGCTGACCTATGCCGTGGCCAGCGATCTGGCGCCCACGCTGCAAAAGCTCATCGACATGCAGACCGTCAGCGCGGCCACACCGGGCGCGGCAGGGGCCCAGGTGGCGGCGGCCAGCAGCGGTGCGATGCGCGCGGTCATCCTGCCGGAGACGGCGAGCAACTCGCTGATCGTGCGGGCCACCAATGGCGCGCAGCTCGCGGAAATCGAGCAGATGATCCGTCGCCTGGACCGGCCGCAAAACGACCAGGACAACATCCATGTCGTCTATCTGCGCAACGCCAATGCAGCCGATCTGGCCCGCACGCTGCGGGGCGTGCTGGCGGCACAAGGTTCCGGCAGTGCCACGGAAGGGCCGTCGCAGACCAAGAGCCTTGGCAACTCGCAGAACCAGGGCAACGCCAACAATGCCTCTGGCCTGTCCGGCAGCGGATCGTCCAGCACCACCAGTCCTGGGCTGGGCCAGACGCCGGATTTCACGTCCACGGGCAGTGACGCCACGGTGAACCTGCCGCAGGGCGGCACCGTGTATGCCGACAACGCCCTCAACGCCCTGATCATCAACGCCCCGCAGCCGGTCTATATGCAGCTGCGGCGGGTGATCGAGCGGCTCGACGTGCGCCGGGCGCAGGTCTATGTGGAGGCGCTGATTGCCGAGGTCGATGCCAACAAGGCGGCGCAGCTGGGCATTCAGTGGCAGTCGATCGCCGCCAGCAGCGGCAACAACAACGCCATCGTCGGCGGCACCAACTTCGGCACGGGCGGCAGCAACATCATCAATCTGCAGGCCGGCCTGTCCAGCGGTGGCAGCACGGCCGGATCGGCCATCACCAGCGGCACGCTGACCATCCCCAACGGCCTGAACATCGGCGTGCTGCACAACTTCGCCGGGGTGGTCACGCTCGGCCTGCTGGCCAACTTCCTGCAGACGCACGACGGCGCCAACATCCTCTCGGCGCCCAATCTCATGACACTGGACAACGAAGAGGCGAAGATCGTCGTCGGCCAGAACGTGCCCTTCATCACCGGCCAGTACGCGCAGACCGGTTCCACCGCCACGGTCACGCCGTTCCAGACCATCGAGCGCAAGGACGTGGGCCTGACCTTGAAGGTGCGGCCGCAAATCACAGCGGGCGGCGCGATCAAAATGGATGTCTATCAGGAAGTGTCGAGCATTTCCAGCCAGTCCAACAGTGCGGGCATCATCACCAACAAGCGCTCCATCCAGACCGCCGTACTGGTCAACGACGGCCAGACCATCGTGCTCGGCGGGCTGATGCAGGACAACGTGAGCGAGAACAACAGCAAGATTCCGGGCCTGGGTGACATCCCCGGCATTGGCGCGCTGTTCCGCTCGAATTCGCGTACCGCGACCAAGACAGATCTGATGGTGTTCCTGCGGCCCATCGTGGTGCGCACCGAGAACCAGGGCAACATCCTGAGCCAGCAGCGCTATGACACCATGCGTGGTCTGCAGGGCAATGCGCAATTGCCCGCGCAACTGGGCATGCCCGACATGCCAGGCCCGGTGATGCCCTCGCTCCGAGACGATGGCGGCGGGGCGCCCGCAGGCGCGTCGGCACCAGGCAGCGCTTCGACACAGTCGTCGGCTTCGACCAAGGCCATGAGCCGCGGCGGCCCGACCGCTGCCAATGCCCTGCAAAGCCTGCAGGCCCAGGCTCAAGCCGGCGCAACCGAGGTCGAGATCGGCTTCTCCCAGCCTCTGGCCGCGCCGCCGACGGCGTTCACCCTGAGCGACCCCATCCGGCTGATCCTCGATTTCCAGGGGGCGCAGTCCCAGCTCAGCAGCAAGACCCAGTCGTTTGATCTCGGGCCCTTGCAGTCCGCCAGTGTGATGGACGGTCAGGGCAAGACCCGGGTGATCCTGAACCTGAGCCAGACCACGCGCTACGTCACCGAGGTGCGGGGTACACATCTGCGCGTCACCCTTACGCCGCAGCACTGAGTCCCATGTCCGCGCGTCATCCCCTGCCCTATACCTTCTGCCGCGACCAGGCGGTGCTGGCCGAAGACGATGGCCAGGGCGTCGAGCTGTGGATGTGCGAGGACACCCGGCCCGCCGCGCTGGCCGAGGTCCAGCGCCAGCATGTGCTGCGCGCGGTGCACCGCACCAGCGCCGAAGACCTGCAGGCCCGCATCGGCGCCGCCTACGCCGCCCGCGATGGCAGCGCGGCCGCGGTCATCAGCGAGGTCGAGGGCGACGTCGATCTCGGCCGGCTCATGCAGGACATCCCGGCCGTGGAGGATCTGCTCGAAGCCGCGGACGACGCCCCCATCATCCGCATGCTCAACGTCCTGTTCACCCAGGCGGCGCGCGAGGGGGCATCCGATATCCACATCGAGCCTTACGAAACCTCGTCGGTGGTGCGGTTTCGGGTGGATGGCACGCTGCGCGAAGTGGTCCGGCCCAACAAGGCCTTGCATGGCGCGCTGATTTCGCGCATCAAGATTCTTTCCCAGCTCGACATCGCCGAGAAGCGCCTGCCCCAGGATGGCCGCATCGCCCTGCGCATCGGTGGCCGCACCCTCGATGTGCGCGTGTCCACCCTGCCTTGCGCGCATGGCGAACGCGCCGTGCTGCGCCTGCTCGACAAATCGGCCGCGCGGCTGAATCTGCGCGCCGTGGGCATGGCGCCCGACATGCTCGATCATTTCGACGCTCTCATTCGTGCGCCGCACGGCATCCTTCTGGTCACCGGGCCGACCGGCAGCGGCAAGACCACCACGCTTTACTCCGCGCTGAGCCGGCTCGATGCCAGCACCACCAGCATCATGACGGTGGAAGATCCGATCGAGTACGACTTGCCCGGCATCGGCCAGACGCAAGTCAACGCCCGCATCGATCTCAGCTTTGCCCGTGCCCTGCGCGCCATCCTGCGGCAAGATCCCGACGTGGTCATGATCGGCGAGATCCGCGACTTCGAAACCGCGCAGATCGCCATCCAGGCCTCGCTCACCGGCCACCTGGTGCTCGCCACGCTGCATACCAACGACTCTGTCTCTGCCGTCACCCGCCTGACCGACATGGGCGTCGAACCCTTTCTGCTGGCCTCTTCGCTGCTGGGCGCGCTGGCGCAGCGTCTGGTGCGCCAGCTCTGCCCCGCCTGCAAGGTGCCCGCACCCGACGGCCAGGGCTTCGCGCCCGTGGGGTGTCCGGTCTGCAATCACACCGGCTACACCGGCCGCACCGGCGTGTTCGAGCTGTTCGAGGTGGACGACGACCTGCGGGCGGCCATCCACGCCCGGGCTTCCGAGGCCAAGCTGCGCGGCCTTGCGCAGGCCACCGGCATGCGCAATATGCGACAGGACGGCCAGCGCTATATCGACAGCGGCATCACCAGCCTGACCGAATTGCTGCGCGTCACGCGCGACTGAGTGTCTCAACGATTGGGTTTCGCGCCGCCATGCCCGCCTACCGCTTCACCGCCCTTGACGCCGCCGGAGACGAACAGTCCGGCGTGCTCGAATCCGACAGCGCGCGTGGCGCTCGCACCCTGTTGCGCAGCCGCGGTCTGATCCCGCTGCAGGTCGATGGCATTTTTGAGGAGGCCGCACAGGCCGGCGGGCGCCGGTTCGCCCGCAAGGTTTTCAACCATCAGGAACGCACCCTGTTCACCCGCCAGCTTGCCGGCTTGCTGGTTTCGGGCCTGCCGGTCGAGAAAGCCCTGGCCGCCTTGGCGGAAGATGCCGACCGCGCCGAGGTCGGCAACCTGCTGTCCAACCTGAAGAGCGAAGTGTCGGCAGGACACAGCCTGGGCGCGGCGCTGGCGCAGTATCCGCGCGAATTCGCGCCGATCTACCGGGCGCTGGTGAGTGCCGGTGAAGACAGCGGCGACCTGGGCCTGGTGATGGAGCGCCTGGCCGACTATCTCGAGGACCGGCAGGCCTTGCGCGGCAAGATGGTGCAGGCCTTTGCCTATCCGGCCATCGTGGTGCTGGTGGCCGTCACGGTGGTGGTGCTGCTGCTCACCTATGTCGTGCCGCAGGTCGTCGGCGTGTTTCAGGGTGCGCACCAGAAGCTGCCGCTGCTGACCGTCGGCCTGATCGCCGTGTCCGATTTCATGCGGGCCTGGGGCTGGCTGATCCTGATCGTGCTGATCATCGGCGGAATCGTTTTCGCGCAGGCCATGAAACTGCCCGGGCCGCGACTGGCGTTCGACGGTCTGATGTTGCGCAGTCCCTTGTTCGGGCGTCTGGTGCGTGGCCTGAACACGGCCCGCTTTGCCAGCACCCTGGGCATTCTGAGCGCGGCCGGCGTGCCCATCCTGCGCGCCCTTCAGGCCGCCGCAGACACGCTGAGCAACAGCCTGCTCAAGGCCGACGCCGAAGAGGCCATCGCCCTGGTGCGCGAAGGCGCCTCGCTGGCGCAGTCGCTGGCGCTGCACAAGCGTTTCCCGCCCGTGCTCATCACCTTCATCCGTCTGGGCGAGCAGACCGGCACGCTGCCGCAGATGCTCGACCGTGCCGCCGTGCAGCATGCGCAGGAGGTGCAGCGGCGTGCCATGACCCTGACCACCATCCTTGAACCGCTGCTCATCCTGGTGATGGGGGGCATGGTGCTGCTCATCGTGCTCGCTGTGATGATGCCCATCATCCAGATGAACAACCTCGTGAAGTAAGCCCATGCCAGCCGACCTGAACGACCGCTTGGTCGTGGCGATTTCCTCCCGGGCCCTGTTCGATTTCGAGGAGGAGAACCGCGTTTTCGAGCAGGCCGACGACGCCGCCTACATGCAGCTGCAGCTCGACCGGCTGGAGCGCCCCGCGCATCCGGGCGTGGCGTTTCAGCTGGTGCGCAAACTGCTGGCGTTCAACACCAGCGATGCGCAGCGCGACCGGGTGGAAGTGGTGCTGCTGTCGCGCAACGATCCGGTGTCCGGGCTGCGGGTGTTCCATTCCGCCAAGCACCACGGCACCGCCATTGAGCGCGGCGTGTTCACCCGCGGGCGGGCGCCCTATCAATACCTGCAGGCGCTGCAGGCGAATCTGTTCCTGTCGGCCGAGCCGGATGATGTGCGCGCAGCCTTGCACGCAGGCTATCCCGCGGCGCAGGTCTATCCCGACTCGGCCCGCGCGTCCGAGGCCCATCCCGAAGAAGTGCGCATTGCCTTCGACGGCGATGCGGTTCTGTTTTCCGACGAGGCCGAGCGCGTTTTCCAGGCCGAGGGCCTGCCCGCTTTCCAGCAACACGAGGCCCGCAAGGCCGCTTTGCCACTGCCTCCCGGACCCTTCAAGCCCCTGCTCGAAGCCCTGCACCGCCTGCAGCGGGCCAGCGCCGATGGCTCCACCCCCATGCGGGTGCGTACCGCCTTGGTCACGGCGCGTAGTGCCCCGGCGCACGAGCGCGCCGTCCGCACCCTGATGCACTGGAACATCGCCGTCGATGAAGCCATGTTTCTCGGCGGCCTGGACAAAGGGCCTTTCCTGCGCGAATTCCAGCCCGACTTCTTCTTCGACGACCAGGCCGGCCATGTGCAATCGGCCGCTCGTCATGTGCCCTCGGGGCAGGTTCACGCCGAAGTCACGCGCAAGAACTGAGGGCGGGTCAGACCAGCCGGCGCCTGAAAAAAAGTGGCCGCGCCTCTACCATGCAAACCTTCGTCATTCGCTGACTACATCCCGAAGGAGACTCGCATGGCCACGACCCATCTGCATGGCAACCCCGTTCCCACCAGCGGTGAATTGCCTGCCAAAGGCAGCAAAGCCCCCGATTTCCGGCTGACCGACAAAGACCTGGCTGACCGCACTCTGGCCGACTTCGCGGGCAAGCGCAAGGTGCTCAACATCTTCCCGTCCATCGACACCCCCACCTGCGCGCAGTCGGTGCGGGCCTTCAATGCGCGGGCCAGCGAGAAGCCCGATACCGTGGTGCTATGCATTTCCGCCGATCTGCCGTTCGCCCAAGCCCGCTTCTGCGGCGCAGAAGGCCTGGACAAGGTGGTCAATCTCTCGGAAATGCGCGACCGCAGCTTTGCCCAGGGCTATGGCGTGGGCATCGCCGCCGGTCCGCTCGCCGGGCTTTGCGCCCGCGCGGTGGTGGTGCTCGACAAGGACAACACCGTGCTGCACACTGAACTGGTGAATGAAATCGCCCACGAACCCAACTACGACGCGGCATTGGCAGCGCTCTAAGGCAGCAGACTCCGCGCGGCGCGTGTACGCCGCGGAGTTTCTAGAATGCCTCTTTTACCTCCCGGAGACAACACATCATGGTCATGCCTGCTTCCATGTCGGATCGCGACGGCAAAATCTGGATGGACGGCCAGCTCGTCGAATGGCGCGATGCCAAGATCCACGTGCTGACGCACACTCTGCACTACGGCTGCGGCGCCTTCGAGGGTGTGCGGGCCTACAAGACCGACAAGGGCACGGCCATTTTCCGTTTGCGCGATCACACCGAGCGCCTGTTCAACAGCGCCAAGATTCTGCGCATGGAGATTCCTTTCACCGTCGAGCAGGCCATGCAGGCCCAGATCGACGTGGTCAAGGCCAACGGTTTCGATTCCTGCTACATCCGGCCCCTGACCTGGATCGGCGACAAGAAGCTGGGCGTCTCGCCCCGAGGCAACACCATCCATCTGATGATCGCAGCGTGGCCGTGGGGGGCCTACCTCGGCGAAGAGGGCCTCAAGCGCGGCATTCGCGTCAAGACCAGCAGCTACACCCGCCACCACGTGAACATCACGATGTGCAATGCGAAGGCGGTGAGCAATTACACCAACTCCATTCTGGCGAATATGGAGGTCACCAACGACGGTTATGACGAAGCGCTGCTGCTCGACCCGCAGGGCTTCGTGAGCGAGGGTGCGGGCGAGAACATCTTTGTCGTGCGCGACGGCGTGCTCTACACCCCGGACCTGTCTTCGGGCGCGCTCAACGGCATCACCCGCAAGACCGTATTCGCGATCTGCGAGGATCTGGGCCTGACCATCAAGGAAAAGCGCATCACGCGCGACGAGGTCTACATCGCCGACGAAGCCTTCTTCACCGGCACCGCGGCCGAGGTCACGCCCATTCGCGAGCTCGACGGCATCACCCTCGGCCCCGGGCATCGCGGCCCGATCACCGAGCGCATCCAGAATGCCTTCTTCGACATCGTCGGCGGACGCAATCCGAAGTACGCCAACTGGCTTTCGATGGTCTGAGAACTTGCGAATCTTTCCGACATGCCCGAAACATTCACAAGCTCGGCCACGACGTCCCCACCACTTGACTGAGGTTTGCACATGAGCGCCATTCCCAAGCCCGACATGCCCGTGGTCGAACTCAAGGCCAAGGATCTTCCGGCCCATTGCCCCAATCCGAACATGCCGATCTGGAGCAGCCATCCGCGGGTGTTCATCGACATCACGCACGGCGAAGCGGCCTGCCCCTACTGCGGCACCCGCTACCGGCTGGCGGAAGGCGAAGTGGTGCGCGGCCATTGAGTGCGCATCCGGCATGACCCGTGTGCTGCTGATCGCGCCTCAGTGGATCGGCGACGCGGTCATGGCGCAGCCTTTGGTGGCCTTGCTGGCCAGAGGCGGCGCGACCATCACGGCGCTGGGTCTGCCCAGCGTGGCGCCGGTGCTTCGGGCCATGCCAGGCGTAGACGAAGTCATCGAGGCGCCGTTCGCGCATGGCCGACTCGATTTCGCCCTTCGCCGACAGCTTGCCGCGCAACTGCGAGGTCGAGGGTTCGAGCGTGCCTACGTGCTCGGCAACAACATCAAGTCGCGCCTCGTGCCGTGGCTGGCGCGCGTTCCCCGGCGCATCGGATACCTCGGCGAAGCGCACGGTCTGTTGCTGACGGACCGTGTCGACCCCGCCGACGCGCAAGCCATCAAGGCGGCCGAACCCATGGCGCTTTCGCCGGTGTCCTGCCGCGTGCCGCGGCCCGCGCGCGCATTGCGGGCGGACATGCGAGCGCATTACGCCGCACTGGCGCAGTTCACCGGAGAGGGCGCTGAGGGCGTGTTGCCCGAGCCGGTCCTGTCCATTCCATCCCATGAGGCTTTGGCAGTGCGCCGGCGATTTGGATTGCCGCAACGCTGGATCGCCCTCTGTCCCGGCGCGGAGTACGGTCCGGCCAAACAATGGCCGGTTGCCCATTACGCCGCTCTGGCCGTGCAGGCGCAGCAGGCGGGCTATGCCGTTGCGGTACTGGGGGCGCCGCGAGATGCCGCTGTCGGCGCGGAGATAGCCGACCACGCCACGGGCAGCGTGAACCTCTGCGGAGCGACACGCATGGAGGAGGCCGTCGCCCTGCTTGCCGACTGCAGTGGCGCGGTGAGCAATGACTCCGGCTTGATGCATGTTGCGGCGGCCTTGGGGCGGCCGACCCTGGGTCTGTATGGCTCGACCGATCCGCGGCATACGCCGCCTGCTGCACACCGCAGCGCCACCTTGTGGCTGCACCTCGACTGCAGCCCGTGCTTTGAGCGCACCTGTCCGCTCGGGCATCTCCATTGCCTGCGTCAAATCACCCCGAATGCGGCGTGGGATGAGTTGGAGCGACTTATGACGGCAGAATCCTCCGTCGACTAAACGCGCCTTACCGGCCCTGGTCGGGCGTCAATGCCAGAACAATGCCGCCGCGATGGCGAGCCAGCCCAGCGTGAAATTGAGGATCACCAAGGGGTGAATCTGCTCCAGCCCCCGCGCCGTGGCGGGCCAGTCCTGCATGGCCGCTGCTCGTCTGGCGCGTCGGTAGGGGGCGAAAAAAATATGCGCGAAAACCAGCATCATCACCAGCCCGATGCCGAACATCGCGTGCCAGCCGATGGGCGCCTGCGCAAAGCCGACCTGCAGCATGATGATCAAGCCGGTGAGCAGGATCACGCCGATGCTGAGCCAGACGAGAGGAAAGAACCGCTGCAGCGTTGCCAGGATGAACCGCGGACGGGTCGGCGCCTGCAGCATGGCCAGGGCAGCAGGCCGCATGGCGAAAAGTATGAACGCCATACCACCCATCCAGGTGATGGCGGCGACAAGATGTAAAAAAACCAGCAAGGCAATCATGGAAGTGCGGGAGGCTGCAGCTCGACGCCTGGGGTGCACAAAGTGCGGCTCCTGTGCCGTCGCGCGTCAAGAGAAATGACAGAACGTTGACCCGACACAATCTTAGATGCACGGCCACGAAAAAAGCTGGTGCAGTATCGACTTTCCCCTATACTTTCGCCGTTTGACCTGTAAGCCAATTGTTACCCGCCGCAACAACCCGCATGGATTTGGGGCAGGGCCGACGACGAGGCTGTCGACCCCCGGGGCGTAGATCGCCCGTCCGCTTTGTTGATCCGAGTGTTTTCGCCTTGAACCCAACCGTGCCATCCATCGATCCCTGGAAAGACGAGCAAGAAGCGCCGTCCGCTCCGCCGCTGACGCGTGCCGAGGTGCAGGGCTTGTTGCTGCGCAAGCCGCAGGTTTCCGTGTGGCGCGTCGTGGCGTTGCAGGCCGCGGTGGGTATGGTTGTGGCGCTGGGCGCCTGGCTCGCTTCGTCGGGCAATTGGCCCGTGGTGCTGTCGGCGTTGTATGGCGCGGCCATCATTGCGGTGCCCTCGGCGTTGTTTGCATTGTCCATTCAGCTCTGGCTGTCCAAATTGAAGCCTGGTGTGGCCGTCTACGGTTTTGCGCTGGGTGAGTTGTTGAAAATCGGTTTGACCATCGTGCTTCTGTTTTTCGCGCCCCGCATCATTCAGCCCCTGAGCTGGGCGGCGATGCTGATCGCAGTCGTTGTGACCTTGCAGGTGTACTGGGTCGCTCTGATTCTGCGTGGCAAGAAATCGAGTTGCGCCGCCTGATCCATTCAAGTCGTGTCGCGCAAGCGGCCCTCCTTCATTAGTCGACCATGTCCGCAGAACAACACACCATCACCGCAGGCGAGTACATCGTTCACCACCTGACGCACTGGACCAGCGGTCCGCGCGCCGGGGTGGTTGACTTCGGTATCGTCGATATCGACTCCATTGTTTTCTCCGTGCTGCTGGGGGTGATTGCCTGCTACGTGTTGTGGCGCGTCGCCAAGAACATGACCAGCGGTCGGCCCGGGCGCATGCAGGCCGCGGTGGAATTTCTGGTTGAGTTCGTCGACGAACAGGCTCGCGGCATCGTGCGCAATGCCAAGTCCCGTGAGTTCGTGGCCCCGCTTGCCTTCATCTCGTTCGTCTGGATCGTGATGATGAACCTCATGGATCTGTTGCCGGTGGACCTGTTGCCGCGCATCTGGCAAACGGCCGGCGCTGCCGCCGGGCACGATCCCGAACACATGTATCTACGCGTCGTTCCCACGGCCGACTTGTCGGTCGCCCTGGGGATGTCGATCACTATTCTGTTGTTGAGCCTGTATTACGGCATCAAGATCAAGGGGATCGGCGGTTGGGTGCATGAGCTGTTTACCGCGCCGTTCGGCAATCACTTTCTGCTGTGGCCGCTGAACTTCGCCATGCAGGTGCTGGAGTATCTGGCCAAGACGCTGTCGCACGGCATGCGGTTGTTCGGCAACCTTTACGCCGAAGAAATTCTGTTCATGATCATCGCCCTGATGGGTGCGGCAGGCTTGAGCAGTCTGACGGGCTGGGCCTTGTTTGTCGGTAACATCGCCGCCGGCTTGGCCTGGTCGATCTTCAGTCTGCTGGTCATCGTGCTGCAGGGCTTCATTTTCATGATGCTGACCCTGGTGTATATCGGCCAGGCGCATGATCATCACTAATCCTTTTGGATCGCTTTCGTTTCTTTTCTCTTCACCTCTTTAACTCTTCAACTCACTAGGAGCAAGCATGGAACACGTTCTCGGATATGTCGCACTGGCCGCTGGTCTGATCATTGGTCTGGGTGCCAATGGCGCCTGTATCGGCATCGGCATCATGGGTAGCAAGTACCTCGAGTCCGCCGCACGTCAGCCCGAGCTGATGAACGAACTGCAAACCAAGATGTTCCTGCTGGCCGGTCTGATCGACGCGGCCTTCCTGATCGGTGTCGGTCTGGCCATGATGTTCACCTTCGCCAACCCGTTCGTGCTGAAGTAATCCACGCCTGATTCCAGCAACGATCTGTTCACCCATCTGAAGCAAAGGTTAGCGCCATGCATCTGGACGCAACACTCATTGCGCAGATCATCGTCTTCTTGCTGTTGGCGTGGTTCACGAAGAAATTCGTGTGGCCACCCATCACCAAGGCCCTCGATGAGCGCGCGACAAAAATCGCCGACGGTCTGGCTGCCGCCGATCGTGCCAAGACCGAACTCGCTTCGGCCAACCGCAAGGTCGAGGAAGAACTGGCCCGCTCGCATCACGAGAGCGCCGGTCGACTTGCCGATGCCGAGCGCCGTGCGCAAGCCGTGATCGAAGAGGCCCGCAAGAAGGCCGAGGAGGTCGCTGCGAACATCGTGGCGCAGGCCAAATCGGAGGCTGATCAGCAGGCTGTCAAGGCGCGCGAGCAGTTGCGCGACCAGGTGGCGGCGCTGGCTGTCAAGGGTGCCGAAGCCATCCTGCATCGCGAGATCAATCCGCAGGTGCATGCCGATCTACTGAACCGGCTCAAGGCCGAGCTGTAATCGGAGCGCGCCATGGCAGAACTCGCCACCATTGCCCGGCCCTACGCCGAAGCTGTTTTCGCCGCAGTACGAGACGCCGGTCTTCCCGCTGCCCAGGCTGCCGACACGCTGGATCAGATTGCGCAGATTGCCGCAGATCCCGCCCTGCGCGACGTGATGGGCAGCCCCAAGGTCTCGGCACGCCAGCTGGCCGATCTGGTTCTGGGCGCCGTGCCTGGCGCCGTGCCTCCCGCGCTGAAGAACCTGGTCGAGATGCTGGCCGAGAATCAGCGCTTCGCGGCCGCCGGCCAGATCGCGGAGCAGTTCCGTGCGCTGAAGGACGAGGCCGAAGGCAAGGTCGAGGCTGTGGTATCCAGCGCTTTTCCGCTGGAGGGCGAGGCACTCGATGGCTTGCTCCAGGCGCTTGAGCGCAAATATGGCCGCAAGCTGCACGCCACCGTGGAAATCGATCCGTCGCTCATCGGGGGAGTGCGTGTCGCCGTTGGCGACGAAGTGCTCGATACCTCGGTCCGCGCCCGGCTGGAGCAGATGAAAGTCGCTCTCACCGCTTAAAGTTTTAGAGGCTCCCATGCAACTCAATCCCGCAGAAATTTCCGAACTCATCAAGAGCCGCATCGAAGGTCTGGGCGCCAGCGCCAATATCCGCAACGAGGGCACGGTCGTGTCCCTGACCGACGGTATTGCGCGAGTGCATGGGCTGTCCGACGTGATGCAGGGCGAAATGCTCGAATTCCCGAACAACACCTTTGGCCTGGCGCTCAACCTCGAGCGTGATTCGGTCGGTGTGGTGATTCTGGGCCCCTACGAGCACATCTCCGAAGGCGACACCGTCAAGTGCACCGGGGAGATTCTTTCCGTGCCCGTCGGCCCCGAACTGATCGGCCGCGTGGTCAACACGCTGGGCGTGCCCATCGACGGCAAGGGCCCGGTGGA
>JAJTBQ010000350.1 GCA_021286835.1 Thiomonas sp. | reverse complement strand
ACGGCAATCAAACGGCAATCAAACAGGAACCACGCGCAGGCCGAGGGCGCGCGCCGCGCCACACTGGCGCGCATCGGCCGAGACGAACACCTCGGCCTCGCAAGCCTGCGCGGCGCCGATGTGCAGCGCGTCCATGCCGCGCAGCGGGTGGGCCTCGAGCGCGCGCACGGCGTGGCCGACGACGTCGGGCGAGGTGTCGCAGACCAGGGCATCCTCGATGTCGGCGAGCAGGTCGGCCTTGATGGTGCGGTACTGCTGCGCGTCGATGCGACCTTCGCGCAGCAGGCGGTTGAAGGCGGAGATCAGCTCAGGCACTGCGATGACCGACAGCGCGAGCACGCTGGCCGCATCGCACCAGCGCAGCACCTCGGCCGAGCCGGCTTCGTCGACATAGCGCTTGGCCAGAGCCGATGAATCGAAGTACACCCGCATGGTGCTGGAGACGCCGCCGCGATCAGCGTTGGTCGAGAATGACGCGGCTGATCTGCTCACCCGAAATCTGCAGCGGGCGGGCCTCGCGCCGCTTCCAGGAGGGCACTTGCGGCGCCACCGGGTGAATCTCGGCGATGGGCTTGCCCTTGCGCAGCACGCGCACGGTTTCGCCGGCTTCGACCAGATCGAAAAACGCGCGGGCGTGGTTGCGCAGTTCGGTGAAAGTGGTGTCGCGCATGGCAGGGCTCCGGGTGAAACTCAGATTGTTCATGAGGACGCGGGATGATGGCGCGGTGGTTTGGGGATGGATTGGACTGCGGGCGACAAGCCCATAGCCCAAGCTATGGGCGCGAAGCACGGGGGCCAAGACGCCTCAAAACACCCGCCAGCGCCCACGTAGGCCCGAAGGGCCGCCAATGGGACAATCTGGATTGAATGTACAGCGAAGTGTACATCGTGGCCCAGTGGACGAATCTCCTGGTTCAGGCGCTCGCCTGCGCCAGAGGCCGTGCCGGCACCCCGGCCCAGGCCTCGCCGTCGGGCAGGTCTTGCAGCAGCACCGCGCCCGCGCCCAGCGTGGCGCCCGCGCCCACGCGCAGATTGCGCAGCACCGTGCTGCCCGCGCCCACCAGGGCGGCTTCGCCCACCTGCACCGCGCCGCCCAGCTTGACGCCGGGGGCCACATGCGCCCAGGCGCCGATGCGGCAGTCGTGATCGACCACCGCGCCGTGGTTGACGATGACTCCGACGCCCAGCTCGGCCATGGGCCCGACGACGCACTGCGCCGTGATCAGGCAGCCCGGCGCGACGCGCGCGGAGGCCGCCACGCTGGCGCTGGGGTGCACGATGGTGGCCAGCGGCCCGAGGGACGCCAGCCGCGCCGCCTCGTCGCGCCGAATGGCGTTGTGGCCGATGGCCACATGCACCGCACGCAGGCCGGGCAGGGCGCCGGCGTCGTCGATGGAGAGCACCGGCACCCCGGGCAGCAGTTCGCTGCCCCAGGTGGTAGCGTTGCGGTCTGAGGCGACCACGCTCGCAAACGCGCCGCTTAACAACGCCGCGTCGGCCGCCACGCGGCCGTGGCCGCCAGCGCCAAACACGATCAAGACAGGTTTTTCGGAGGATGCAGACATGAGGGTTTCAATAACGATTGACTTTGTGCAGCAGATCGCCAGAAGGGTAACGGCCCCCTGACGCGCTTTGCGCGTCTCCCCCCGAGAGGGTGTCAATGCCTTCGGAGCGGCCGTGCGGAACGGACAAGGGCAGCGTGGCCAGCAGATGCGCGATGCGCGCGGCGCTCTGGCCGTCGCCATAGACGTTTTGCTCCGGGTGCGGCCAGGGCCCCAGCGCCAGCGCCTGCCGCACGGCCGCTTCGATGGCCTCGGCCCGCGGCGGCACATCCACCGTGTTGGCGTTGCGCTCGCGCAGGTTTTGGCGGCTGCCCACGTTGACCACCCGCGTGCCCAGACTGGCCGCCTCGATGATGCCCGACGACGAATTGCCCGCCAGCACCGCCGCGTGGCGCAGCGCGGCCAGATAGTCGGCCCGCGGCAGATGGGTGATGCGGTGAAACCCCGGCCACCGCTGCGCCCGCAGCAAGGCCTCGATGTGGCCCGAACCCGCGTCGGCGTTGGGCGCCAGCCACACCACGCTGAAGGCCGAACCCGCCCCCGCGGCCTGCAGCCCGTCGAGCAGCGCCTGGGTCTGCGCGGCGGCGTCGTCAGCCTCCTGCACCACGGGGTGAAACAGCACGAGGGCGTAGGGGCGCTC
>JAJTBQ010000349.1 GCA_021286835.1 Thiomonas sp. | reverse complement strand
TAGCCGACGAGTTCGCCGTCCACCCAAAGCCGCCCCGAGTCGATCTGCTCCAGGTGGTTGATGCAGCGAAGAAACGTGGATTTGCCCGAGCCCGAAGCCCCCAGCAGACAGACCACCTCACCGCGCTGCACGTCGAGCGAAACGCCTTTGAGCACTTCGAGGGCGCCGAAGCGCTTGTGCACGCCCTCGGCCTTGACCATGACTTGGCTCATGCCGCGGCCCTCCGGCGGGCAGCCCAGGCGCGCAACTGCTGCAGCGGCGTCTGCGGCGCCTTGCGGGTGGCGCTGCGGCCGAAATGCCGCTCGATGTAGTACTGGCCGATCGACAGCAGGGTGGTCACCATCAGATACCAGATGCTGGCGACCAGCAGCAGGGGAATGGTGCGGTAATTGGCCGCGTAGATCAGTTGCACCGAATACAGCAGATCGGTCACGGCGATGACGCTGACCAGCGAGGTGGTCTTGAGCATCGAAATCGCCTCATTGCCGGTGGGCGGCACGATGACCCGCATGGCCTGCGGCAGCACCACGCGCCGCATGACCTGCAGCCGCGACATGCCCAGGGCTGCCCCGGCCTCGCTCTGACCTTCGTCCACCGACAGAATGCCGGCGCGCACGATCTCGGCCATGTAGGCGCCTTCGTTGAGGCCCAGCGCCAGGATGGCGGCGATGAAGGGGGTGATCAGATTGTTGGCATCGAAACTCCAGGAGCCGATGCCGATGTTGGGATAGAGCGCCGTGATGTTGAACCAGAACAGAATCTGCACCAGCACGGGGGTGCCGCGGAACAGCCAGATATAGAACCAGCTGGCGCCGGCAACCAGGGGATTGTGCGAGAGCCGCATCACGGCCAGCAGCACGCCCAGAACCACGCCGATGACCATCGAAATCACGGTGAGTTCGAGGGTCAGCAGCAAACCGTGCAGCACGCGCACGGAGAAGAAATATTCACCGACGACCGACCATTCGAAGCGCGGGTTGGTGGTGAAGGAATACACCATGGCCAAAGCCAGCAGAAAAACGGCGGCAGCGGCGATCCAGCGCCCAGGGTGTCGTGCCGGAATGGCTTTGATGTCGTCAGGTCGCATCGTGTTGGAACGTTGAGGTGGACTGGGGAGCGGACCGCGGACCGCTCCCCAGCATGTCTGGCCTTACTGCGCGGCCGGGTTGATGGCGGGGTCCTTGATTGCACCTTGGGTGATGCCCCACTTGTGCAGGATCTTGGCGTATTCGCCGCTGGCCATGACCTTCTTCAGCGCGGCCAGAACCGGCTCGGCCAGGCCGCTGTTCTTCGGAATGGCGATGCCGTAAGGCGCGGAGTTGTAGGCCTCGCCGGTCAGCTTGAACTGGCCGTGCGATTCCTCGACGATCCAGGCGGCCACCGGCGAATCGGCCATACCGACTTGCGCGCGACCGCTGGCGATGGCCAGGTTGGCGCCGTTCTGATCAGGGAACACCGACACGGTGGCGGCCTTCTTGCCGGCCGCCACGCATTCCTGGCTCTGCTTGGTGGCGTCGTCGGCCTGGGTCGTGCCCTTCTCGACGGCCACGGTCATGCCGCACAGATCGGCCAGGCCATTGACCTTGGCACCGCCCTTGGCCTTGACGTAGAACGAGGTGCCCGCCGTCATGTAGCTGACGAAGTCGACCACTTCCTCGCGTTTCTTGGTGATGGTGAAGGACGACATGCTCATGTCGTACTTGCCCGACTGCAGCGCGGGAATGATGCTGTCGAAGCTGGCGTTGACGAAGTCGGCCTTCACGCCCAGTTCCTTGGCGATGGCCTTGCCCAGATCGACGTCGGCGCCGACCAGGGTCTTGCCGTCCTTGGCGACGAATTCCATCGGCGCGTAGGTGGCGTCGGCCGCGATGGTCAGGTGGCCTTGTGTCTTGTACTTCTGCGGCAGGGCGATGGAGGCTGCGGAAGCGCTGGCGCAGAAAACCGCGCCAAGCGCCACGGAACTCGTCAGTGCGCCCAGACGGCGCGGCGATGCGAGCTTGCGAAGAGTGAACGTCATGATGTCTTCCTTGAAATGTGAAGTGTGATGTTTTGATGCTCGCCAGCGTTTGCGGGCAGGCCAGGATGTCGTCGAAACAGGACGGATTCCCCTCTTCCTGCCGCGACTTTACGTATCCGGCCACGCATGGTAGTAAAAAACTGGCCGCTCCCGGCCTGCGACACGGTGGCCGGTGCGCCGCGCGAGGCAAGCAAGTTCTGCGCCTA
>JAJTBQ010000348.1 GCA_021286835.1 Thiomonas sp. | reverse complement strand
TGCTGGCCTGCTCCTGCTTGCGGCGCCTGCGCTGGGCCGGGTTGAGGGCGAACAGTTCGGTTTCGGTGAGCACGGCCAGGCGATCGGCCGGCAGCGAGAAGCCCCGTGCCAGTGGCCCGACGGCCAGGGCGAAGCCGGTCGTGCCCTGGACGAAGTCTTCCCAGCTCTCCGCGGGCTGCGCCGACAGCCCGGACTCCTGCAGCAGTTCGCGCAGCGTTTCGCGGCGCCCGGCGGATTCGGCCAGCAGCAGCGCGCGCCGGTGCTGCGGTCGGCCTTCCTCCAGCCATTGCGCCAGACGCGCCAGAGGGCGCGTGGCGCGGCGGTCGGCGCTGATGTCGGGCAGGGCGCTGCTGGTGGGTTTGTCGATCTGGGCGTCATCGGCTCTCGGGCGCAGCGCGAGCTGGGCGAAGGGCTTGATGCGGCTGAAAAAAGCCTCTTCGCCGAGAAAGAGCTGGTCGGGGGCGAGGGCGGGGCGCTCGGGGTCGTGCCGCAGCAGGCGGTGACGTTCCTGCGTATCGGTCCAGAACTTCTGGATGGCGGTGGAAATGTCGCCGTGCAGCACCACGCGCGTGCGTTCGCCCAGATAGTCGGGCAGGGTGGCGGTGTGCTCGAAGAACAGCGGCAGGTAGTACTCGATGCCGGGCCCGGCCACGCCGTTGCCCATGTCCTTGTAGAGCGGGCTGCGGCTGGGGTCGCCCTCGAACACCTCGCGCCAGCGGGCGCGAAAGCGCTTCTGCGCCGCATCGTCGAGCGGAAATTCGCGGCCGGGCAGCAGCCGCACTTCCTTGACCGGGTAGAGGCTGCGCTGGGTGTCGGGATCGAAGGCCTGGATGGCGTCGATGGTGTCGCCGAACAGGTCCACGCGGTAGGGCACGGGCGAGCCCATGGGGTGCAGGTCGATGAGGCCGCCGCGCACCGCGTATTCGCCTGGCGCCATCACCTGGCTGACGTGGTTGTAGCCGGCGAGCACGAGCTGGGCGCGCAGCGCGGCTTCGTTCAGCGCCTCGCCCTGGCGGAAATCGAAGGTGTAGGCCGCGAGGAATTCCGCCGGAGCCAGTCGCTGGATGGCGGTGTTGGCCGGGGCGATCACCACGTCGATCTGCCGGTTGTGGATGGCCCACAGCGTGGCCAGCCGTTCGGAGATCAAGTCCTGGTGCGGCGAAAAGCTGTCGTAGGGCAGGGTTTCCCAGTCGGGCAGCAGACCGACGCGCAATTGCGGGGCGAACCACGGCATCTCGCCGAGCAGGCGCTGGGCGTCGCCTGCGCTTTCGGTGACGATGAGCCAGGGCGCCGCATCATCGCGCGGGGCGCACAACTCGGCCAGCAGCAGCGCATCGGCGCTGCCTGCGGGAAGCGGCCAGCTCACACGCTGGCCGGGCTTGAGCGCGGGCACTTGGGCGCGCAGGGCATGGACAATAGACATTGTTCAAATTTTCGCCCAAAGTCATGGGCGCCCGTGTGTCCTGATGCAAATGCCGCCCGCTCCCCTGGTTCGACCCGTCAGTTGCCACGCCGTGATTCCGAGCGCCGGCGCCGGATCGCGCCTGCCCGGCGACGCGCCCAAGCAATACCGGCGGCTGCTGGGCGAGGCGGTGGTGCAGCACACGGTACGGGCGTTTCTGCAGACGCCGCGCATCGCCTCGGTGTCGGTGGTGGTGCAGGAGGGCGACGTCTGGGCGGCCGACAGCCTGCAGGCCGATCCGCGGCTGCAGCGGGTGCCGCGCGGCGGCGCCACCCGGGCGCACAGCGTGCTCGGCGGGCTGGAGGCTCTGCTCGCTTCCGGCGCCGACGTGAGCGACTGGGCGCTGGTGCACGACGCCGCACGCTGCTGCATCACGCCCGAGCTGATCGATCGCCTGATCGACGCCTGCCTGTCCGATGACGTGGGCGGACTTCTGGCGCTGCCTCTGCCTGACACACTCAAGGCCGCAGACCCTGCGGGCCGTGTGGCGCGCACCGAGCCGCGCGAGGGCCGCTGGCTGGCGCAGACGCCGCAGATGTTTCGCATCGGCGCGCTGCGCGCCGCGCTGCAGGCGGCGCTTGCCGAACATGCCTCGCCAACAGACGAAGCCGGTGCGATGGAGCGCCAGGGCGCGCACCCGCTGCTGGTCACTGGCGCGTCGTGGAATTTCAAGATCACCTATCCGCAAGACCTCGAACTCGCGCAGGCCCTGCTCGCCGCGCGCGCAGGAGTATCGACATGACGCAAATCCGCATCGGCGAGGGC